>JBCDBW010000017.1:0-52370 GCA_039182965.1 Verrucomicrobiota bacterium | reverse complement strand
GTTTGGGCCTCTCGACTTTCTCATCTCTCTCGAGTGTTGAGAATCAGGCATGAAGACAACGTTAAGTCCCCCCTGAAGACGGTCAGGTTAATCGCAGATGCAATGGGCGAGCGCTTACCCAATGAAGTGAGGATTCCGAAAGGATACAAAGGGGCTTTGTCGTGGAAGAGGAAGTTAGCGTTGGCACTTTCTTTCGGCTTGATTGGAGACTATAGGCCGAAATCCAAAAAACCAATCTTACGGGAAGATCTAGACTTCATTATGGGTAATTTGGATCAAACCCAAGAAAAGGATTGGGGTTATGACATTGAAAGACTTTTTCAGGAAGAACTAGCATTTACTCAAAACTACAACAAGAGAGGGCACTCAAATTCCTTAGAACCCGTGACTGAACTCTGAGGAATCATATGCCTTGGGCGAGAAAATTGGCACTGAAAGCCGCGTTTTTGTATTTAATGGCAAGTGGATCTTTTTTGGTGGGGATGCTTGGTGAGAGGTTTGTTTTGGGTGGATCAGGTCAAAGTTGCGCAGTCTCGCTGGTACGCAGGGTATTGAAAGCCCATGTGCGGCGCTGTCACCCCAACGCGGGCTACGCCAAGAGTATTTGGGATGTGCTGTCTCGGCGGGCAGACTGTGATCAGAAATCGATTACGTAATAACGGTTTTGGGAGACCTTGTCGGCCTCTGCTGTGGTGACCCAGCGTTCTTTGTATTTGTCGCCCCAGGAGTCGGAGAAGGCGATTTCGCCCGTCTCTTTGTTGTAGCCGATGATGATGACGACGTGAGAGCCGACTTGTTCGCGTTTGAGGGCGGGTTCGTCGGCGATGGCTTGCATGCGGGTGGTCCATTCGGCCCAATCGGTGACTTCTTTTCGTTCCTTGGTGCGCTCGTTGGCGGTTTTGTTGAAGTCGGGTGTTGAGAAGAGCGTCCACATGACGGGGATGCCGTCGTCGATGAATTTGGCGAGCTTGCGGATATCGACTTCATCTTCGGTGAAGATATCGAATTTTTTTCCTTTGCGGCGGATATCGTTGCCGATGTTGTCGAGGAGAGTCGTTAGGCTAGTGCCGCCGCCCATGCCGGTGTTTCCGGCCATGGCGAGGAGATACATATCGGCGGCCATGCCGAGCTGGCGCATGCAGCGTTCCGCGGTGGCGGGGGCGCAATAGCCCTTGGGACCTTGGTCGACCATGGGAATGTCTCCGATAACAACATCGCCGTTGGAGCGGGTTTCGACGTTGTCGCGGGCGCGTTGGCGGTCGGCGGTTTCGGAGACGCGCTTGATGCGGCCTTTTTGGTCGGCGAACTCGTTCGTTTCGATAGCTATGCTCACGAATTCTCTGTCTTCCTGGGAGAGGAGGAAGGAATGTCCGGACCAGTCCCAGCGGAGGACATCGCGTTTGGCTTCGCCTTCACCAAAAGTTTGTTTTTCGGGTTCGCCAAGAATGGCGGTGAGTTCTTCGCTGATGAGTTTGACGTCGAGTTCGATGGCTTCGTCGAGGTTGGTGGGATCCGGGAGTTTATTTCCGGCGCGATCGAAGTGTTCTTCCCCCGAGCCTTTGGCGCCGAAGAAGTCGCCTTTGTTGGCGAATACGATGGAGATGGAAGTCGTGCCTGCGGGGGTGCCGTAGAGGGCTAGCGAGTAGGGGCGGGCGTTGAAGAAGCGGTAATCGGCGGGGGCGTATTTGCGGAAGGAGGATTGGGTGGCGGTTTTGGATTCCTGCGGCCAGTCGAGGCGGGTGGCGACTTCTTCCGGGTCGTTGGCCCACAGGTTACCGTCCGCGAAGAGGTCATGACCGATGGCTTCGTTGATGGCATCGAGCGTGACATCGGAGTTGACGGTCGCGGCGGGGGAGGGCGCGTTTTTTTGTTCTTCGGACCAGGTGGTGATGTAGGCTTGGTCGTCGGTGGAGAGGCGGGAGAGAGGAAGCGTAAACTCTTTGCCGTCTTCGCGGATGATAGTGGCTTCGGTGGCGGTGGCGGCGATGAGTTTGGCTTCGAGGGATTTGCCGTCGGAGGAGGTGAAGGTTCGGAAGTCGTCGGCTTCGGCTAGGGTGGGGGAGGCGAGGAGGATGGTGAGGGTCAGGGAGATTAGGGGGCGCATGGTAGTTTACAGATAGCTTGGGAATGGCTGGGATTCAAGGGAGTTGCGGTTGATCGGTTCATTGGTTTGGAGGCAAGGGGGAGGGAGGGGCGGCTATAGGGAGCTGGGGAGGTTTGGTCCTCGCTACGCTGCCCGCCACGGCGGTTAAACTACGGCTCCCGCGGCGGCCGTCTAGTTTTTGGGACGGACGCGGAGCCGCACCTTCGTTTTGATGGCGGACGGGGACTTTTTGGAGAGACGTTGCGGACGATCGGGACGATCGTCCCTACCGGCAGGATTAGCCTGCCAATGAGGGGAGTGGGGGCTGGGGGATGAAAGTTGAGGATTTGGCGAGGCGTTTTAGGGGGTAGGGAGTTGCTGTTCCGGGAGCACAATTGGGGACTTCGGAGGGCGATTTCACCTTTTTTTTCCTTTAAAACCCTTACAATGAAACCCTTACGAGAAGGATGGCGCATTGAAATAGTGCTGGGGATGGTCTTGCTTGGTCTGCCGGGCTTGGTGTGGGCAGAGAGCATGGGGGAAGGTGATCGGGTGAGTTATTGGGAGGACGTGCGGCCGATTTTTCAGGCGAAGTGCCAGGGCTGTCATCAGCCGGCGAAGGCGAAGGGGGAATACGTGATGACGGACGTGGCGAAATTGATTGCCGGTGGGGACACGGGGGAAGCGGTGGTGGCGCATGCGGCAGCGAAGAGCTTTTTGATTGAGATGGTGACGCCGGTGGATGGGGAAGTAGAAATGCCGCCGAAGGGAGAGCCCCTAACAGACGAAGAATTGGGATTGGTGACGCGCTGGATTGAGGAAGGGGCGTTGGATGACACGCCGGCGAATGCGTTGCAGAAATATGATCAGGATCATCCGCCCGTGTATGCGGTGCCGCCGGTGGTGACGGCGATGGATTATTCGCCGGACGGGAAGTGGTTGGCGGTTGCAGGTTTTCATGAAGTGTTGTTGCATCATGCGGATGGGAGTGGGTTAGCAGGGCGCTTGGTGGGTTTATCGGAGCGGATTGAGAGCGTTGCGTTTTCGCCGGATGGGACGCGGCTGGCGGTGACGGGGGGACTCCCTGGGCGAATGGGAGAAGTGCAGATTTGGGATGTGGCGAAGCGGGAGTTAGATGTGTCGGTGCCGGTGACTTTTGACACGGTTTATGGCGCGAGTTGGTCGCCGGACGGGGCGCTAGTGGCGTTCGGGTGTGCGGATAACTCCGTGCGGGCGATCGACGCGAGGAGCGGGTCGCAGGTCTTGTTTATGGGGGGGCACAATGACTGGGTATTGGATACCGTGTTTACCGTGGAAGGGGAGGGACTGGTGAGTGTAGGGCGTGATATGTCGACGAAACTGACCGAGGTAGAGACCGAGCGGTTTGTGGACAACTTGAGTTCGATTACGCCGGGGGCGTTGAAGGGTGGGATTGCGGCGGTGGCGCGGCATCCGGAGAAGGACGAGGTATTGGTGGGGGGTGCGGACGGCGTGCCGCAGATATACCGGACGAAACGCGAGACCGCGCGGAAGATTGGGGACAACGCGAATTTGATCCGGAAATTTCCGGCGATGAAGGGGCGCATCTGGGATGTGGCATACAGTCCGGACGGGGAGACGATCGCGTGTGTGAGCAGTTTGAACGGCACGGGACAGGTAAATTTGTACGCGGCGAAGTTCGACAGCGCGATTCCTGAGGAGGTGAAGAAGGTTTTTGAGAAGGCGGCAAAGCAGACGGTTGAGGCGGACGAGCAGTTAAAGGAAGACTTTTGGACGAAGGGAGTGAAGTTATTGGCGTCGATTGAGGTGCCGGAAACGCCGATCTTTTCGGTGGCCTTCAGTCCGGATGGGAAGACCGTGGCGGCGTCGGGGTCGGACGGGGAGATTCGGTTTATCGATGTGGAGACTAAGAAAGTGGCGTTGCGGATGACGCCGGTGGAAGTGGGCGAGGATGAGGGTTTGGTGGCAGGAGCGGTGGAGGGGAAGGTGAATCATGTCCGGGGCAAGCGCGGCGAGGGAGAGGATGTGTTGCTGGAGGCGGAAGCGATTCGGGAGATTCAAATTACCTCGGGACCGATTGCGCTTCGGGGGAAGCATGAGTATCAGCAGATGCTGGTGACGGCGGTGCTGAAGAGTGGAGGGACGGCGGATGTGACGCGGGATGTGGAAGTGAGCGGGGGTGAGGCGTTGTTGCGGGTGGACGAGCGTGGGTTGGTGCAGCCTCGGAAGGCGGGGGAAGGGCGATTAGTGGTGCGCTTGGGAATGCATGAGGCGGCGGTACCGGTGAAGGTGTCTGGTCTGGCGAACGTGCGGGAGCTGGATTGGGTGCGGGATGTGAATCCGGTGATCACGAAATTGGGTTGCAATGCGGGGACCTGCCATGGTGCAAAGGATGGTCGGAATGGATTCAAACTTTCGCTGCGAGGATATGACCCGATTTTTGATGTGCGCGCTTTTTCGGATGACCATTCGGCCCGGCGGATCAACTTGGCGTCTCCGGACGACAGCTTGATGTTGTTGAAGGCGACGGGTGGGGCCCCGCACGAGGGGCAGCAAGTAACGCAGGCGGGCTCGGAGTATTACCGGGTGATTCGGGACTGGATTGCGAAGGGTGCGAAATTGGGAACGGGGGGTGCCCGGGTGGGATCGATCGAGGTGTATCCGAAGAACCCGGTAATCGATGCAATTGGGGGTCGTCAGCAGATGCGGGTCGTGGCGACCTATACCGATGGCGTGAAGCGGGATGTCACTCGGGAAGCGTTTATGGAGAGTGGAAACATCGAGGTTGCAACGCATGATGACTTTGGATTGTTGACGACCTTGCGGCGTGGGGAGGCGCCCGTGTTGGCGCGCTTTGAGGGGGCTTACGCCGCGACGACTTTGACGGTCATGGGGGATCGGTCGGGATTTGAATGGGCGGAGCCGGCGGCGAACAATGAAATTGACCGGTTGGTGGCGGCGAAGTGGGAGCGGATGAAGATTCTGCCGAGCGGCTTGTGTACCGACGAAGAATTTGTGAGGCGTGTTTATCTGGATTTGACGGGCTTGCCGCCGACGGCGGAAGCGGTGCTGGCGTTTCTCGAAGATGAGCGCGGGAGCCGGGTGAAGCGGGATGCGTTGATCGATGAATTGATCGGGGCGCCGGAGTTTGTGGATTATTGGTCGAACAAGTGGGCGGACATGTTGATGGTGAACAGCAAGTTTCTGGGGCCGGAGGGTGCTGAAGGGTTTCGTGGTTGGATACGGGAAGAGGTCGCGGAGAACCGGCCTTATGACGAATTTGTGCGACGGATTTTGACGGCATCGGGATCGAACAAGGAGAATCCGGCTTCATCGTATTACAAGATTTTGCGGACACCGGAGGATTTGATGGAGAACACCACGCACTTGTTTCTCGCGACGCGTTTCAACTGCAACAAGTGTCATGATCATCCCTTTGAGCGCTGGACACAGGATCAGTATTATGAGACGGCGGCGTATTTTGCGCAGGTGAGCCTGAAGGCGGACGCGAAGGGGAGTGGCAATCGGAAGATTGGGGGGACGGCGGTGGAAGGGGCGAAGCCGTTGTTTGAGGTGGCGTTGGACTTGGATGTAGGGGAGATGATGCATGATCGGACGGGGGAAGTTGCGCCGCCGCAGTTTCCTTATCAGGCGAAGCACGAGGTGGCGGAAGGCGCGTCGCGTCGGGAGCGCTTGGCGGCCTGGATGACGAGTGCGGACAACCAGTATTTTGCGATGAGTTACGCGAATCGAATCTGGGGGTATTTGCTGGGGACGGGAGTGATTGAGCCATTGGACGATATTCGGGCGGGCAATCCGCCGAGCAATCCGGAATTATTGGCTTACTTGACCGAGGAGTTTATCGGGAGCGGTTTTGATGTGCGTGAATTGATGCGAACGATCTGCAAATCGCGGACCTATCAGTTGTCGATTGGGACGAATCGATGGAATGAAGATGATGAGATCAATTTCTCGCATGCCAAGGCGCGGCGACTGCCAGCGGAAGTTTTGTTTGATTCGGTTTATGCGGTGACGGGATCGACGCCTGCGATTCCGGGGGCGAAACCAGGGATGCGGGCGGTGGAATTGCCGGATGCGGCATTGGATTTGAAGAGTGGTTTTTTGGCGAACCTGGGACGTCCGGTGCGTGAGAGTTCCTGTGAATGTGAGCGGGCGAACGATGTGCAGTTGGGAGCGGTGATGGCGTTGTTGAGCGGGCCGGCGGTGGCGGACGCGATTGGGGACGAGAAGAATGCGATTGCGCGGCTGGTGAAGCAGACGCCGCATGACCGGGAGTTGGTGGAGAAGATCTTTTTACGGGTCTTGAACCGGAAGGCGACGGAGGCTGAAGTGACCGCGACTTTGGGGAACTGGTCGGATATCGAGGGGGATCACGAGCGGTTGGTGGAGTTATTAGCGGCGCGGGAAGCGGCGTGGGTGCCGGTCAAGGCGGAGCGGGATGCGAAGCGGTTTGCGGCGATTGAGAAGGCGACGGCGGACATTGAGGAGTACCAGCCGGAGCATGACGCGGAGCGGAAGCGATTGGAAGGGGAACGAGTGGCGCGTGAGAAGAAGGCGACGGCGGCGTTGGCGGCGTATGAAAAGGACAAATTGGGCAAGAGTTTGGCGACGTGGGAGGGTGAGCTGGCGATGAAGCGGCTGTGGACGACTTGGACGCCGGCCGCGCCGAGCAAGGCGACGGTCTCGAAGGGGTATGATCTGGAAGTGTTAGAAGATGGATCGGTATTGGCGAAGGGACCGAACACTGCGAATGCAGATTTTGCCTTGGTGGTGCCGACGGAGATGACGTCGGTGACGGGTTTCATGATCGAGGTCACGCCACACGAGGCGTTGCCTGGGTTTGGACCGGGGATCAATCAGAATCGGAACATGGTGGTGACGGAAGTGAATGCGAAGTGGAGACCGCGTGGGGGGGAGAAGGAAGCGAAAGCGAAGGGCGTGGAATTGAGCGGGGCGAAGGCGACGTTTAATCAAAAGGGTTTTGACGTGAAAAATGCGATCAACGGGAAGTTAGATCGAAATGACAAGGGATGGGCCTTGGCGGGATCGGGATTCAATGGGCCGGAGCGTGCGATGTTTCAGTTTAAGGAACCGATTGTGTCGGAGAAGGGCGTGGTCCTGGATTTGGGAGTCATTTGCCGATACAGCAACGGGGATTATCCGGTGGGGCATTTTCGGGTGTATTTGACGGGGTCGACGAAGCCATTGGAGGAAGGTTTGCCGGAGGCGGTGGCGGGAGCTTTGAAGGTAGCGCCCGGGGAGCGGAGTGAAGAAGATCAGGCGGTTTTGGATGCGTATTTTCGGATGGAGGATGCGGAGCGCGTGGCGAAGGAGGTGGCTTTATGGAAGGAGAAGCGGGCGTTGCCGCTCGATGCGAAGATGGAAGGATTGAAGGCGGCGCTTGCGAGGGCGGAGCAACCGATTCAGGAGGATGCGAAGTTGTTGCAGCTTCGGAAGGATGTGGACATGAGTGTGCAGCAGTCGGTAAACCGACGGTTGACGGCGGCGCAAGATTTGACGTGGGCCTTGATTAACAACCCAGCATTTTTGTTTAATAGATGAACAGAGTTTCACAGGTACACAGTTTCACAGGTACACAGGGGTTATGAATGGGTTTCGGCAGTTGAAGGTGTGGGAGAAAGGGATGGGGTTGGTGTCGGAGGTTTATTCCCTGACGAAGGGCTTTCTTGAGGAGGAGCGGTATGGGTTGAGTTCGCAGATTCGGCGGGCGGCGGTGTCGGTACCCAGCAATATTGCGGAGGGGTATGGGAGGCAGTCGCGGAAGGAGTATTTGCGGTTTTTGCTGATTGCTCGGGGGTCTTTGTTTGAATTGGATACCCAGGTGGAGTTGGCGGCGAATTTGGGATTTTGTGACCGTGAGGTAATTGAAAAGGTGTCGGAGAATATTTCGGAGATCAGTCGCATGTTGAGTGTGCTGATTTCCCGCATCCGGGAAGCGGATGAACTTAAGAGTGGGCGAGTGAAAGAGGAAGTCGAAGTCGGGTATTTGGATTCGGCTGATTTGGACGCTATTGCCTGCGCAACCACTGACTAGCCATGTTTCGATTCAAAGGACCTAAGGGACGGGATTTGTGTGATACGCACCTGGGATACACGCGGCGTGATTTTTTGCGTGTGGGTGGTGCGGGAATGATGGGGATGACCTTGAATAATTTGCTGGCGGCGCAGTCGGCGAGTGCGGCTTCCGGGACCTTGGCTGGGGCGGCGGGCTGGGGGAAGGCGAAGAGCGTTATAATGGTTTATTTGCAGGGGGGGCCGAGCCATCTGGATTTATGGGATCCGAAGGAGAACGTGCCGGACAAGATAAGAAGTCAGTTCGGGACGATTCCGACGAAGATTCCGGGTGTGCATTTCACGGAGATATTGCCGCAGCTTGCCAAGGTGAACGACAAGTTTACGATGATCCGGTCGATGAGCTACACGCCGAACGGGTTGTTTAATCATACGGCGGCGATTTATCAGATTATGACGGGGTATACGACGGATAAGGTGAGTCCGTCTGGGCAACTGGAGCCTCCGTCACCGAAGGATTTCCCAAACTTCGGTTCGAACATTGTGCGCTTGACACCGACTGAAGATCCGATGTTGCCGTTCGTGATGCTGCCGCGGCCGCTTCAGGAGTCGAACGTTGTGGGCAAAGGGGGGACGGCGGGATTTTTGGGCAAAGCTTTTGATCCTTACACCTTGTATCCCGAGGGGGACGACATGTTGATGAACAAGATGGACAACATCAAGGTGGACGATTTGCAGCTCCGGCCGGATGTATTTTCGGTGCGGTTGCGGCGGCGGGCGAAGTTGCGGGAAGCGATCGAGGCGCAGATGCCGGTGATTGAGAAGGCGGTGGAGGATTATAACTTGGACAATTATTATGAGCAGGCGCTGAATTTGATTGTTTCGGGGCGGGCGCGGGAAGCATTCAACATTGAGGAAGAATCGGAAGCGCTACGCGATCGGTATGGTCGGAACACCTTTGGGCAAAGCTGTTTGCTAGCGCGGCGGTTGGTGGAGGCCGGGACGCGAGTGGTGGAAGTAATTTGGCCAAAAGTGGCCAACTCGAACAATCATTCGTGGGATCATCATGTGGGGCTGACGGACCGGATGAAGAAGCAGTCGGGGCCGATGTTGGATGCAGGGTTGTCGACCTTATTTGAGGATTTGGATGAGCGGGGAATGCTGGAGGATACCATGGTGGTGGCGATTGGTGAGTTCGGGCGGAGCCCGGAGAAGGGGGTAAGCACTTCGGGGAACAACAACAGTGCGGACGGGCGGGATCACTGGCCTTATTGCTACACGGCGATCATGGGGGGTGCGGGGATCAAGCGCGGGTATGTGCATGGGAAGTCCGACCAAACGGGATCCGCTCCGTTGGAGGATCCGGTCCACCCGATGGAAGTGCTGGCGACGATTTATCATGGGTTCGGGATCGATCCGGAGACGATTGTGTACAATCATTTGAATCAGCCGCGGGAGTTGGTGAAGGCGGGTGCGGTGGATCGGCTGTTTGCGTGAGGTTAGTTTCGCAGTTACACAGTCTCGCCGTTTCGCAGGGGGGCGGAACCGGGATGCGGTGGGGTGGGTCGGCCCTTTTTGGTTTGATCGCCGGTTGGGCGGGTGTGGCGTGGGGTGAGATGGAGCGGGCGGAACAGCCAGAGGAGACGGGGATTGTGAGAGTGGAGGCGACGGGGGTAGATTTTTCGGGGGATGGGGAGGTGGTGAAGCGATTTGTGTCGGAGGCAGTCGATGTAGAAAGTTTTTCGCCGTATGCGGTATCCTGTTATTGGCGCTCGACGGCGGCGGTGCGGGGGAGTTTTACGTGTGAGAGTGAAGAAGTGCGATCCGGGAAGGTGACGCCCCTGTGGTTTCCGTTGACGGAGGAGGGGGAGTGGGTGCGGGTGACCTTCTTTGTGCGGACTTGTGCCGGGGCGACGTCCGCGACGGTCCGGGTTGGCGTGCCGGCGGGGGTGGAGGGAGAGATGGCGGAGTTTGCTGTAAGAGCGGTGTCTGAAGAAGCGTATGGGCTTGCTTGGGAGGAATGGCGGGGGCGGTATCCGGTGCGGGATTTGAGGGCGCGGCCGGGAGACGGAGCGAACCTGGCGTTGTTTGTGGAGAAGCTGCGTAACAAGGCGGGGTCGAGGGAGCCACTTTTGGTTTACGGGATTGGATCGAGCTACACGAATATGCTGGGAAACGGGGAGCGATTGGTGCAGTGGGTGCGGGAGCATTTTCCGAACGCGCCGCCGGTGATTTACAAAAAGCATGTCGGATCGGCGGTGAACTATGACTTCACGCGCGGGTGGATGCGACAGCTTGTTCTCGGGGAGCGACCGGACTTGGTGATATTGTATTCGGGCGGGGAGGCGGAAGACCTGGAGAAGCTGATGGCGGATTTTCGGCCGCACTCGACGGCGGACGTGATGGTGGCGAGTTTGCATTTGCGAGAACGGGATGGGGCGCTCACTGAGGATGCGGTGAATGCGCCGGAGTGGGATGCCGTGCGGGACGTGGCTTTGAGGTATGGTTGTGAGTGGGTGGACAATCGGCGCGAGTGGGCGGCGTATTTGGAGGATCATGGGAAACCGATCGAATGGTTGTTGAAAGATGCGGTGCATCAAACGGATCACGGGGCCTTGGTGATCAATGAGAATATCGTCCGGCACGTGAGGGGGAATGACGAGCCGGGGTATGAGGCGGCGGAGCGGGAGCGGTTTTTGGCATTCGATGCGACCCCTGCCCGGGATGGGGAGGGAATCGAGAAGGGAGAAAGGGGAGAGGTACGGGTTCATTTTCGAGGAAACCGCTTGGATTTAGTTGGTCGGAGTGGTCCCGGCGGCGGCTTGATGACGGTGGAGGTGGACGGTGCGCCAGGCGGCGAGGCGGATGTTTTTTTAACCACCTTGATTGTGCCTGGGCCGAAGAATCATCGTCCAGAGCGAGGTTCGACGGCGGATCGGGCACCGCACTTGGCATTGGTGGGTGAGAATGTCGTGCCGCAGCAGTGGACGATTCGGATGACGAGTGATGTTGGTGACTACGAATTGGAAGGCTCCATGACGGGGTTGGATGGGAAGGGGAACAATGGGGAGGACTTTGTAAGTGATTCCGGGCAGGTCAAGATTCCGGCGGCGTTGTGGCGCCGGCGAACGGAGCCGGATGGGACCCATACGAACCGGAAAGGAGATACCTTTTCATGGGAGGTATTTCGATCGGCGATGGGGGAAATATCGTTTGAGGGAAGCGAAGGGGATCTGGTTGGAGAAGTGATTGTCGAAAATCTTGAGAACGGATGGCACGAAGTGGTTTTGCGGCCGAGCGAGAGGGGAGGAGCACCGGAAATAGTGGGATTTCGGGTGTATGAGCCTAATAGATGGTAATTTTGGGGCGGAATTAGACAAAATGGCGTTCGGGCGGCGCTAAAGGGTTGGAGATGGGTGACATGGAACCGGACGAGACGGGCAACATGGAAGAAGAATTACGCGAGCTGGAGCCGGCAGAGATGGGAGAGTTGCTGGGGGTGCGTATCGTGATGGATGTGGAGCGGGAGAAAGAGCGACTGAGGTTGAGGCGGCTGATTTGGCGGCGGGTGCTTCCTATCGGGGCCGTGGCGGCAGTTTTAATGGCGGGCGTGTTTGTTGTCTTCCGCGGAGGAGGGCAAGAGGTTTCGAAAGTTGCAGAAGGAGCGATGGATTTTTGGGAACGATTGGAGCCGATGGAGGCAAAGAACGTTTTGCGGGAGACGAGCGCAGGGGAAATTGTGTTTGTGGGCGAAGAGGCCTTGGTGGCATACCGGGAGGTTTACCTCGACTATGAGGACGCGTATCGATGGCGTGATCCGGTAACGGCAGCAGAGCTGACCGTTTACCAGCCCCGCCGGGAGGTTCGATATGAACCGGTGATGATTTATTGAGTTTGTTTTACCTTTGGAAGAGCAAGAAAAGAAGAAAGACAAAAAGGAACAGGACTGAAAAGCATGAGCAAGTTGATGTTATTAGTTAGTTTGTTGGTAAGTGCGTTGTGTGCCGCGGCGTGGGGGGATATACGGATCGAAGTCAAGAGGGGGGATGAGGACGGAGGTGTGAAAGCGCGAGGTAATTCCATCTTGGCGACAAAGAAGGAGGCGGCGCGGGAGGGCGATGACGAGGAGGCAATGACGAGGGCGAAATCGACTCAAAAGACTCCTAGCAATCGGGGATCGAGAGACTTTAGCGAGATTCCACCGGGACAGCGTGCGGGTGCGGGTGAGCGGGAACGGCGGGTTTTTATCGGGGTGGCATTGGCGGAAGTGCCACCGGCGGTGCGAGCGCATTTGGATATTCCAGTGGGGGCGGGGATCATGGTGGAGCAGGCGCTGCCGAACAGTCCTGCGGAGAAGGCGGGGATTCAGGCGCACGACATTGTTGTACGGTTGGACGATCAAATCATCGTGAACGGTCCGCAATTACAGTCGCTGGTTCAAATGAAGAAGAAGGGCGATACGGTGACCCTCACGGTGATGCGGAAGGGCAAGGAGAGGCAAATGGAAGTCGAATTGGGTGAGCAGGAATTACTTAAGCCGATGGCGGTTCCGAGTCGTTCACGTCCGCCGGATTCGCGGATAACGCCTCGGCGAGAGGAATCGATTCTTCGGGGTGGATCGATTTGGCGAGATCCTCCTGTGGCACCGGTGCCGCCGGCGCCTCCGGCAAAGTCCGAGAAAGACGTGGAAGCGTATTCGCGGGCGATGGAGGCATGGGAAGAGCAGCAGGCCCGTTTGAAGAAGCAGAATGAGGAGATGCGTGAGCGCTTAGAAGAGGCGATGGAACAGCATCGCCGATCAATGCCGCGAAGAAGGATTCCGGGCGATCCAGGTGGGTCGATTGATGGAGAGCGAGCGAGCGATGTGGACGCGTCAAGTGCTGCTGCCGGGGCAGATGGATTTCCGGTGCATGTCTATGCGGACAGCCACGCGATTGTCATTGATGGGCCCAGCGGGAAAATGGAGTTTAAGAGTTCGGGTGAAGATGGGACTCTTGTGATAATGGGGCCGGATGGGGAAGTCGTGTTTGACGGTGCCTTGGAGGTGCCCGCGGAATTGAAGGATTTGCCCGCGAAAGCGGCGGCTATTTTGGAATTGATGGATGTGGAGGAGCTGCCGTTTCTGGGGCGGATTCCCGCATTGAAAGGCGACGAGGAGGCGGATGTCGATGGGGATCTTGAGGTGCAGGACGAGTCGAACGGCGACCAAAAGAAGGGTGAGGGAGCGGAGGTGAAGGAGCGGCGTTTAGAGAATGGTGGGGTGAATTAGTCTTTGGTATCTTATTGCATAGGTAGGCGAATTGCGTCGGGGCGAGGAGGTTGGAGGTCGGGGGACAGCAAGCTGCGGAGGGATTTGAGGGCGTAGCGGTAGCGTGATGCCGCGGTGTTCGGGGAGATTTCGAGAATTTTTGAGATCTCAGCGAATGTGAGATTGCCCCATATTTTAAGAGTGACGACTTCGCGAAAGTCGGGGGAGAGTTGTTGAAGTGCGGTTTGGATTTCAAAAGCGCGTTCTTTGGATTCGAGGGAGGCATCGAACCAGGCGACTGGGGGCTGGGCGGCATTTTCTTCGCGGGCCAAGCGGCGAGAGTTTGCGCGCGCGAGATCGATGGCGCAGCGGCGGATGTTCGTGTAGGCGATTGGACTGGGATTGAGATTTGAGCTTGGAATTTGGTTCGTAGTTTTCCACGTTTTGACGAGGGCGGCCTGGAGGACGTCCTCTGCGTCGGACTCGGAGCGAGTTTGTTGCCGTGCGTAGAGGAGGAGCCGCGCGCCATTGTCGGCGAGCCAGGTATCCCATGGGGTGGGCCTGTCTTGTGGAGCGCGAGACGGCATACTGATGGTATATAGACAGCGTCACGGTAGAAACGTTTTGTCTTTTTATTTTTGGGTTCGAGTGCATGTCCGACCGCAGGCGGCCGTGCACTGTGAATGCAGCCTGAGTTCGAATCTTTTCCCGGCTTGGGACGACGAGGCGGTGCAAGAAGAAGTAGTTAGGATTTGGGGGCGAGGATATATGCAAGAAGGTCGCGGAGTTCTTCGGGGGAGAGTGGTGAGAGGAGACCGGCCGGCATGAGAGACATTGAGAGTTCTTCGTGTTCGACAATATTTGATTTGGCGAGAGTGAATTCCTTCCCGTCGATGCCGAGGTAGGCTTCGCGGTTTCCGCCCTTGCGCAAGGGTAGGCCAATGTGGGTTACGCCGTCTTTAGTGACGATGCGCCACGGCATGAATTGCGGAGCGAGTTCGGCATTTGGATTGAGGAGTTGGGCGAGGAGCCAGCGTTGGTCGCCTCGTTCAAAGATTGTAGTGAGATCGGGACCGACGCGGACGCCGCGCCCCTCCATTTGGTGACAGCGGGAGCAGGTGGCGATCTTCGGATGGAAGTAGAGGCGTCGTCCGTTTTCGAGATCGGGTTCCCCTGGAGCATCGGCAATTAGCTTTTCCCATGCATCGAGATCCGTGAACGGTGGTTTTTGATCAAGGGCCCGGGTATTTCCACCGACCCCGATGAGGGCTCTTTGTGCTTCAGCGGCGATTTTTGGGTTCTCGTGGTGATAGAGGATTGTAAGCAGTTGGACGGGGCCGTCGCCAGCGGTGGCGAGACCGAGGATTGCCTCGGCACGTTGCTGCGGGGAGCGCTCCTTGTCACCTGCGATTCTGGAGAGGATTCGTTCTCGTCCTGCATCGGGATGAACTTGAAGGGTGCGAATGGCCTCCATTTGGAGACCGGAGTCTTCGCTTTGCAGGTAATTGCGGAGACGTTCGAGCGTGAGCTCCGGGTAATCGGGTGGGATGAGACGGAGCGAAACGGCCCGCAATTCCGCAGGTTTGGAATCGTCGTCTACAATGGAGAGGAGGCTTTCCGGGCTTGGGTTATCCGTGGGTTTCTCTCCATCGAGGGCTTGAAGTGCCGCCATGGTAGCAAGGAACATGTCGACGCTTAGGTCGTCGTGATTCAGTTGATCTTCGAGGAGCTTGTAGTAATCGACGAGTGTTTCATCGGCGATCCATTTAATGGCGACGAATCGGACATCGGGATCATTGCTTTCTAGCAACGAAGGAATTGTTCTTCGGGCCCTTGGGTGTTTTGATTTCTTAAGAGCGACTGCGAAGCGGGCCAAAGCCTGCGGAGAGGGAAGCGATTCGACCTTGATCTTGAGAAGCTTTTCCGGTTGATCTTTCAAGGCATCGATGGCGGCTGCGGCAATATATGGATCCTCGCTGGCGAGGTTCGTGAATTGTTCTTCGAAAGAGAGAAGGGGTGCTTGGAGGGGAGGCTTGGGCGAGAGGTCGATGGGATCGGGAAAATCAATTTTCCAGACTCGACCTTGGCCGTGGACGGGGTAAGAAGCACTGACCCAATCCGTGAGATAGAGCGATTTGCGATCGGGAGAGTAGGCCATGTGGACCGGCCGAAAGTCATTGGGGCCCGTAATGAAAGCAGTCCTCTGGGCGTCGAAGGAGGCTCCCTTTGGGGTCAGTTCGAAGAGATCGACCCGATGATCGGCCCACGACGCAACGAGGAGTTTATTGGGACCGAAGGGAACGATTCCGCAGGCGGCCTCTCCGGTGCCAGTCACCATCCCCAGAGTGCCCGGGTGTTCGCCGAACCAACAGACGAGCGGGTGGAGTCCAGAGCGACCGTAGCGAAACTCGAATCCGAAGTCGGCACCGGGGATGATGTGGAGGAGACGGTTGGGAGGAGAACTTCCAGGATCGTTTTCGGTGGCGAAGAAGTTTCCGTTGAGATCGAATGTGGTTCCAAATGGGTTCCAGTGGCCCGTGGAGAGTTGTTCAAGGTCGGAGCCGTCGGCGTTGCAGCGAAAAGTAGCGCCACCTTCGTCTGCTCCGGCGATTTTGGTTCCGGTGAAGGCGTAGTCTGCCCCATGATTTTCACCAAGCCCAAAGTAGAGTTTCCCGTCGGGACCAAATGCCAAGCCGGAGAGACCATTATGAGGATAGTCGTTTTCAGTGACCATATCGACGATCAGCGTTCCGCGTGATTTGGAGACGTCCAGATTGGCTGCATTGTCGAACCGATAGATTTGAGAGCGTGTGGAAACGTATAGATTTCCGTTTTCATCGAAGATCAGGTCAGTGGTCAGCGTCAGATCATCGTTGAAGACTTGGCGTTTATCTGCCAAGCCATCGCCGTTGGTATCCTCAAGGATAAGAATTTGGTCGGTGGGATGACCCGGGTACTGATCCGGTTGTTGATGGGTGTTGTTTTCGGCGACGAAGACGCGTCCGGAAGGATCGACGTCGACACCGGTCGGAGTCACCACGCTCGGGTTTTCGGCGAAGAGTGTGATTTTTACGTTGGGATCGGAGGGGCTGAGCGAAGACTGGGGGGAAGCGGGGAGAATGTTCGAGAAGAGAGTAGCGAGGGAAAGGGCAGCGATGCCGGACCGAGCGGTATTATTCATAGGTAGAGAGGTAACGATTGCGGCAGAAGGCCCCTTTCAGAGCGCGTAATGACATCATTGTGCCACTTTTCTGGAGCGGAAGGAGGGATTTCAGGAGGATCGCTTTTGGTTGACTTCGCCTGGGCAACTTGAGAGAGGATGGAGGAGATGTCAGGACAGGTATTGAATGGAGACTTTGAATTGGTGCAACGGGCGCTTGCGGGAGACGAGGCGGCGGCGGGGACTATTCGCTCGGAGGCGCGAACGGCGCAACTGGAGCGGATATTGGTGAGCAGAGGCGGTAGCGTGAGCGAGGCGAAAGATGTAGTTGCGGATTTGTGGGCGGATTGTTTTGGATCTTCGGGAGGAAAGGCGTTATTGGCCAAGTTCAACGGGAGGGGGTCTTTGGAGGCTTTTTTGACGCGGGTGGCGGTGAATCGTCTCATTGATTTCAAGCGACACCAGCGGTTTCAAGCAGCACCCCCTGGGGGTGAAGATGGAGGGGGGATGGATGATTTGCCTTCGGGTGAAGGAGAGCAAGAAGGAGTGGGCGAGGATGGATTGGTTGAAGTATTGCGCGGGGCGCTAGCGCGGGCGTTTGAGAGCAGTGATCCGGAGACTTTGGTGATGCTCCAGTTGGTGGGGGTCCACGGGATCA
This sequence comes from Verrucomicrobiota bacterium, assembly GCA_039182965.1. Classification (GTDB taxonomy): domain Bacteria; phylum Verrucomicrobiota; class Verrucomicrobiia; order Verrucomicrobiales; family DEV007; genus JBCDBW01. The sequence goes on along the minus strand of JBCDBW010000017.1, from coordinate 35,167 downwards.
ATCAGGAGCGCGTGGCAGAGGTCTGGGGCTGGAGTCAGAGCAAAGTTAGCCGTCAGTTGGGATCATTGACGAGTGAGCTGCGGGAGAAGACGCTTGAGGAAGTGAAGAAGCTGGATCCGTGGCTTGAAATCCAGTGGGAAGACTTTGTTTCGCTGTGCCGGTCTTGTTCGGATTTTCTGACAATAGGGGGGGAGAGCGATTGATTTGAATTTTTTTTCATTTCTTTTGCATAAAGTTGGTTGTTGGTGCGTCGAGGGAGTGTAAGGAGGGAAAATCGACCAGAACGATGACCAGCGACGACATATCACTGAAGGTAATTTCAAGGTTTTTGGAGGACTTTGAGCCGGAAGCGCAGGCGCACAGCGCGACTGCCGTTCAGCCTCCTCTAGAGGATAAGATCGCCCGTCTAGTTCGTGGCGAGCTTCCGGAGGACGAGCGCCAGGTTTTATGTCACGACGTTTTGAGGAATCGCGAGGCGATGAAGCTCTTGGTGGAAATGCTAAAGGGTTCGTAGTTTCGTTGAGTTTGGGACGATTGAGCCCGCAGTTTCATGTCTATTGTGTAGAGAGATAGAGATTAGTTTACGAGAGAGATGCGAGAGAATGGCTGGCCGGGCAATGCCCGGCCGGCTTTTTTTTGGGAGAAACTCATTCCAGAGGGCGACGAGGTCCTGGCACGAGAGCTTCCTCCAGGCTAGAGGGGGCATCCGACGGTGGCGTGATGGGTGGTTTTTGTTTTGCAAGAGTTGGCCTTCGGGGTAAGAAGTCGAAAAATGGTTTACCTGCGGGCTGTGATTTGGCAATTTCGTCGCTATGAGTTTGGGAGACGCGTGGCATTTGGCTGTGAATGGGGACAAGAGTGGGCCGCATACGTTGGCTGAATTGAGGCGCAAGTTAGAAACGGTGGAATTAGGAGTAGCGGATGTTCGAGTGTGGGCTCCTGGAATGGCGGATTGGGTGGACCCTCAGACGGTCCCAGGACTGATTGAGAAAGGCGATGAAGGGTCTGGTGTCTTTGGGGCGAGTGGTGGGGTCGGAAATGAAGAGATGTCTTCCGCGGCGGTGAACCCTTATGCCACTCCGCAGACGGTCGATGTTGCGAGTGAGCCAGCGGTGGTGGGGGAACCGGGAAATCATGTTTTGGATATTGGATTGTGTTTAAGTGAAGGGTGGCGACTGACACTCAAGAACTTCGGACGATTGATTCTCTTTGGGATTGTTTATTTTGTGATCTCGATTGCTTTGTCGCTTCTGATCACGGGAATTGATGCAGCCCTGGGAGCGGCGGGCGGGTTTGAGGCGGGAGACCCGGGGAGTGAGGGGGGGGCACCGGAACTATCTGCGGGAGCGATCTTGATCAGCGTATTGTTGCAGATTGCCCAAAATCTCATTTCTATCTTTCTCGGGATTGGTGTAGCCATTTTCGGATTGAAAATCGTGCGCAGCGAGAATCCCGAGATCAGCAATCTATTTGCGGGAGGGCCGTATTTTTGGTCGGTGCTTTTGGCAACGATTTTGTTTTTCTTGATGGTGATAGTGGGTCTTGCGTTGTTGATTGTGCCGGGAATCTTTCTGGCGGCGCGGTTTGGACAATTTCAATGGGCGATCATTGACCAGAATCTCGGGCCAATTGATGGTTTGAAGGCCAGTTGGGAAATGACGAGAGGAAACGTGTGGCGATTGATTGGGTTATTGTTTGTGGTGATCGGGATTGTCCTGCTTGGGGCACTGGCTCTTATTGTCGGATTGATTTTGGCATATCCTCTTGTTTTTCTCGTAATGGTGCTTGCGTTTCAGGTGATGCGATATGGGGCGGATTCCTTGGAACGCGAAGGGGCCACTTCTTAGTTGTCGAAATTCTCGCGTTCTCGAGGCTTGATGCGGATTGGGTGGAGGCGGTAGAAGAGGAGGTTGCAGTGGCATATCAGCCAGCTGACTTGAATTGATGATGAGTGACGAAAAGCCATTAGAATTGTCTGAGCTCGATTTGATGCCGAATTGGGTGACGGAATTGGACGGCAAGGGGGCTGGTGTTGCTCGTGGAGATGGCGCTGGTCGAAAGAGTGATACCGAAAGTGAGTTACCCGGGAGAAACAAGGGAGACCGGCGGCAGGGAGTGGGGAAGGGAGATCGCCATGGAAGACGTGGTCGAGGGGATGGGGGGCGTCAGGGGCAGGGAGCCGGTGTGCGTGATGAGCGAAGGCGCGATGGAGGGCGACGAGGTGACGGGCGACGAGTAAAGGGGCGAAGCGGTGGTGGAAGGCGAGATGAGAGGGGTGGGGATCGCCGTCGCGGAGCGGGGTCAGATGAGGAACCCTTGAAAGGAGTGACGGTGGCGATTGTTCCAGATGAGAAGGGAGTCGTTGCTCTTGCAAAATATGTCAGAGAGACTGGGCGGGCCTATCCGTTGGTGGATATTGCAAAGGCGATGTTGAGTTCGCGAGACCGCTATGCGTTGCGATTTGAGAAGGGCATGCCGAAGTTGGCAAAGAACGTCAAGGCGGAGAGAAGAGGGAAGGCTAAAGGAGCCAATATTTCTCGCGATGAAAATGCCTCTGAGTCCGAAAAAGGGGCAACCCCCTTGATTCGTTGCTTGCTAGATGGGTCGCTTTGGATTTCCAAAGAAGAAGCACTTGGACATGCGGCGAAGTGCGACGGGCTTGCGGCTTATTACCGGGTAGACGAGGTGGAAGTAGAGCCGCCCAAGGGGAATTATCAGGTAGTGGCTGTGCATGAGAGGACGGGAACTATTTTGGGTCCTCCGAATCATCACGAGTACCAGCGGAATTTGCTGCGCTTGCATCAGGAACGATTTCGTCATGTGCCGTTCGACAAGTTTTCTCGGATGATGGAAATGCGGCGAGATGAAGAGACGTTGGAGAAGTGGAGGGAGTTAAAGAGTAAAGAGCGGCGATACACCTATATCTTTGGTCAGAAGGAAGAGGGGGACCAGGGGGAGTCGGCTGAGAAGGCAGAAGAGGGCGCCGGGGAGGAGGAGGCTCGTGAGGATGCCTATTTCAGTGTTGATCAAGCGGGGGGGCTGGAAGATGAGGTGGGGGTAGTAGGAGGCGAGGGTGAACATGAAGGGGGGTCAGTGGAAAGCGAGGCAGGAGAGGCAAAGACTTGCGACGATGAGGCCGAAGGAGACGCAGAAGACGGCCTGGAAGAGGCGTCCGAGGAGGCGACAGCGCTCTCTGATGCTCAATCTCAAGATGATGATGAGGCGGCGGAGGGAGGAACGATCAGAAGGGAGGAGCGTGAGGCCGTGGTTTTCAAGACGGAAGAGGAGATGGCGCGGCATTTCGCGTCGATGCACGGAGATGAAGTGCTCGAGGAAGTTGATCGTGTTGTGGTGAGGGGTGATATCTCGGGTCAAAATCTCTCGCCTCAATTGTTATCCTTGCTACGACGAACGGTTGACGAGCAGCGAAAGTTTCCATCTGGATTGATCCAGGAGTTGTGCCGGGCCGTGGAGAAGCATGGACTCAAGGTCTTCAAAGAGGGGAAGAAAAGGTTGCATGTGTCTCCAGCTCGTCCGAGGCGTCTTGACCCTGACGCGAACTTGACGGATACGCTAGAGAGCATCGTTCATTTTATTCGCGAGCATCCAGAATCGAAAACAGTTGATTTGTTAGAAGCACTCATCCCGGGGTACGAGCGCCCCCGCACAGACAGCGGGGAATGGAAGCCGTCGAAGGAGGAGTTATCGGTTTTAAAAGAGCTTCATTGGCTGACTTCACAGGGCTATGTGATCGAGTTTAGTTCGAGCCGGTTACGTCTTGCGGGCTTGGGCTCGGGCAAGCCGAAGGCAAACAAGAAGGCAGGGAGGGTTGGAGGAACATTGGTTGGGCCGAGCGTGGATAACATAAAGGATGAGAGTGCGGTGAAAAAGGATGATGCGTTTGAGGTGCCAAGAGATGGATACGATGACATCGCGAGGCAACGTCGGTCGCGGAGGCGACGGAGGAAACTCAGGGGGTAGCTCTTAATCTGTTCGTAGTGTCCCGGGATTATTGATCTATTTTTGCCGGGGCTCTGGAGCCAGTGGGGGAGGTTTTTGTGAGAGAATCCCCCAGGTCAGAGCGCATCCTGTCCGCCAGGCGACTGAGTTTAGCGACGATTTCGGGATGCTGATCGGCAACATTCGTCGTTTCACCGATATCTTTGTTGAGGTTATACAGTTCGAGGCCGGATTGGTGGTTTTCGTAGTTCACGGGAATGCCGCCCGCACCTCCTCTGCGACCGGCGAGCGTGCGGTAGGTATGAGGGAACATGAGTTTCCATTTTCCGCTCCTCATAGCCTGGAGCTGGTTAGTCTTGTAGTAGAAGAAGAGTGCCTCGTGGGGTGACCTCGCGTTTTCCTGTCCAGAGAGGAGCGGCCAAATGTTCTGACCGTCTATTTTACGCTCGGGGAGCGGGGAATTCGTAAGAAAAGCGATGGTGGGAAGCAGATCAATGGTAGCGGCGGGTTCAGAAACAACGAGACCGGGAGGGATTTGGCCCGGCCATCGGGCGATGAAGGGAACTCGGATGCCGCCTTCCCAGCATGTACCTTTCCCTTCACGAAGTGGTCCGGCGCTCCCGGCATGATCGCCATACGAAAGCCACGGGCCATTGTCGGACGTGTATATGACGAGCGTATTGTCGTCGATTTGGTTCTTTTTGAGGGCGTCGATGATTTGCCCCATGGACCAGTCGATTTCGGCGATGACATCGCCGTAGGCGCCTTGCTTGGTTTTGCCCTCGAACTTGTTGGAAGTAAAGAGGGGGACGTGAGGCATTGGGTGAGGGAGATAGAGGAAGAAGGGTCGACCAGCATTTTGGTTGATAAAGTTGACTGCGCGCTCGGTGAAACGCGTTGTGAGGTCGCGCTGTTCTTCCGGGGTTACTTCTTTGTCGATGACTTTTTGGTCCTCGATCAGAGGAAGGTGAGGCCACTTTTCAAGCCGCTGTCCCATAGGGAGGTGTCGGACGTTGGGATGATAGGGCCACATGTCGTTGGAGTATGGGATACCGAGGTATTCATCGAATCCGTGGTTGGTAGGGAGCAATTCTTCAGGGCGCCCGAGATGCCACTTACCGTAGATGGCGGTGGCGTATCCTTTCTCTTTGAGAAGATCGGCGATGGTGGTTTCGTCATGGTGGAGGCCGATGAGTGATGAGGGGCCAAGAGCGCCGTGCATTCCCACTCGTGCGTGGTAGCAACCAGTGAGGAGAGCTGCCCTGGAAGCGGAGCAGACAGGACTGGAAACGTAGAAATCGGTAAACCTCGCGCCCTCTGCAGCCATGCGGTCGAGATTGGGTGTTTCGTATCCTTCCGCGCCGAAGACTCCAATATCTGCATACCCTTGGTCATCTGCGAACATCAGAATAATATTCGGGGTTGCTGTTCTTTTAGAGTCAGCGGCTATTGCGACGTCCTCTTTGGAAATTATGCAAAGCAAGGTCAGGAAGAGGACGATGATGCGTGGAGCGAGCTGGTTCATAAGGTTTCTTGGATAGTGCCTGTTCATTTCTTGCGGTAAGTATCGGAGGGTTTGGACTTGGACATGGGGAGGGTGCTCCACTCGACAACGCCCTGGGCTTTCGCTTGTTTGGCGAAAAGCCCTTTTAGTTGTTTTACTTTCTCGGGGTGTTGCTCAATCACGTTTAGTGTTTCCGTACGATCCTTCTTGAGATTGTATAGTTCCCATGGCTCGCCAAATGCGGCGACGAGTTTCCAATCATCGACACGGATGGCCTTGTTTCCTGTGTGTTCCCAGAAAATGAAGTCCGGATTGGGCAAGTCTTTCCCCGCGAGGACGGGTGCGAGTGAGCGTCCGGAAACGGGGGGAGCATTCTTAGGGAGCGTTGTGTTGGCGAGTTCCATGATGGTGGGGAGGATATCGACGACGTGGCCTTGGGCATGAGAGATGCGGCGATCGGAATGAGAGTGATTGAGTCGAGCCGGCCAATGGGCGATGAGAGGAGTGGCGATGCCGCCTTCGTGGGTCCACATTTTGTGCATTCGAAACGGAGTATTGGCGGCGTTGGACCATCCGACTTCAAGACAGAGGTAAGATGCGCCGCTTCCGGGGGAGGCATTTGGATCGTGACCGTCGCCTCGGATCAAGTATTCGGCGCTTGCTCCGTTGTCAGAGAGGAAGAGGATGAGCGTGTTGTTTAGTTGGTTCAGATTCTCAAGTGTCTGGATGATGCGACCGATTCCTTGATCAACTCGATGCACCATCGCCGCGTGAATGGCCATATGGGTGGTCCATTTCTCTTGTTTTTTGTTGGAGAGAGAATCCCAAGGGACTGTATCGGGATCGCGTGAGGGCAGCTTTGTATTGGAGGGAATGAGGCCTTGTTGTTTCAGCTTTTTGAAGCGTTTTTGCCGAATGACATCCCATCCGACGCGATAGCGGTCGTAATGCCGATCGATGTCTTCTTGCCGTGCGTGCAATGGGAAGTGAGGGGCGGTGTGGGCGAGGTATAGGAAGAACGGTTGGTGTGAGTGGTGGTCGCTGTGATCTTTTAGGAAAGCGATTGTTTTCTCAGAGAGATCGTCTGTGAGATAGTATTTCCCGTCACCCATGGGCGAAGAGCCGGCGGGTCTTTCAAGGAGTTTGCCTTCGTCGATGATTTTCCATGGATTGAAGAAATTGTGTTGGGTTTGGATTTTGTATGAACGGTGGAAGCCGCGCGCCTCAGGGGATGTGTCAATGGGATGGCGAGTGCGGTTTCGACTGTCGAGGTGCCATTTCCCGACATGATAGGACCGGTAGCCAGCGGGATTGAGTATCTCCGGGATCATTAGACCGAGCTCGGGCGACGTCCCCTGGTAGGCGCGGTGGGGAGATCTCTCACCCTGGGTCATAGCGTGTCCCGCTTCATGGGGGTAGCGACCGGTCATCAGCGAGGCACGGGTGGGCCAGCACCGGCCGGTGTTGTAGAACTGAGAGAAGCGAAGCCCTTGGTTGGCGAGTTGCTGAATGTGGGGGGTGTCGATTTCGCCACCGTAGCAGCTGAGGTCGGAGAATCCCATATCGTCGACCAAGATGAGAAGGACATTGGGCGGGTTGGGTTCGGCCGAGGCGTGTGCAATCGCAAGGAAAAGGGAGGCAGTTGTGAGCAGGGGTAGCCGGCGCATGGTGAATTCTGAGGGTTGGGATCGTTTCAAATCCCTCGTCGAGGGACCGATGGGGAAACGTCAACGAAGAGGGACACGTTACAACAATTTTCGGGTTGGGAAAATTGGGCCACAAGAGGGACTTCGCCGTCTGGAGTTAGTTTTCCGGGCGACTCACAGTAATCTTTTGTCGACCGTGCACGGAGTAAGTAATTCCCGCCCACGTTACTTGTTTCATGGGAAGTGCGCTGAAAGCCAGCATGAAATGGAGAACAGACCAGAGCGGGGTAGCAAAGTGTTCGAGGACAGCGGAGCCGTGGAGGCGCGTGAGACTTGGTTCCGGGATGAGGAGGCGGCGGAGGCGAGTTCGGCCGAAGGCACGGAACTGGTCGAAGACTGTGACTACCGCGATGGGAATTAGGGCGTGGGTATAGCCGAGGGAAAGAGCGCCAATGGCCGTGATCCATCCGACGGCATTGAGACCGAGGCTGAGGAGGGCGAGTCCGTAGATTTTTGGGGTGTATCGGGAGACTTGGTAGTATTGGCGGCGGGCAAACTCGATCATGGAAGACCAAGTAAACCAGACGGGAGAAGGCAGCTGAAGTGAGTGTATAAACGTGAGGGCGAATCCAGCACGGCGGGCGGCGCGTGACAGTTGGAGATCATCGTTAAGGCTGCCCGTGAAGTAGGCGGCGACGTCCATTTTTTTGAAGGCATTGTGGGTGACTGCGGTCGAGCCTCCCCATAGTAACTGGAACGCGGAGTGTCCGCCTGCGGTGACCGCAGAGGAATTGATGATCGCTGCGACCTGGTTGACGAGGGCGGAAGATTCGGGAATGAGCCAACGGTAGGCAGTGCATACTTCATCCTCGCCGCCATTTAGTGGTGCGGTGAGACGGGCTAGCCAGTCGCGACTGGCGACGAGATCAGCATCGGCGAAGACGACGAGTTCATCGGAATCTTTTAGTTCATTGAAGGCGGCCAGTTGGTTGTGGACTTTCTGTCCGCAGTCAGAGGAGAGGCCGGCCACGACGATTTGTATTTCGGTGAGTCCGGGAGAATCATTCGGGGACGCCCCTGAGGGTTGATAGAGGTATTCGTCTTCACCGAGGGCGAGTTGGTCGCGGAGGACGAGAACAGCGGGATCCGAGTTGGACTCCAGGGTGTAGATGATCCGATAGGCGGCGTAGTGTTGTGACCGAAGGGACGCAAAAAACGCTTCGGTGTCGGCGCTACGGCCCTTGATGGGCACGATGACGGCAGCGGGCCTTTGCTGCTCTGGAGACACGGATTTCAGCATCGCGTCTTGGTTTCGCATGCGTCGTCGGTAGGCCCACTGGTTGTAGGCGCAGATGCCCGCTTGGAGCGACCATATGATCCAAAGGGCCGTCATGATTCCGTTCGGTGGAAAGGATGGCTTAAATGGGCACTGTGGGGAAGCTATTGTTGTTGTTAAGTGGCTTGATTGCGGGCAGTAAGAAATCACTTGTATCAGCGACTTCGATGGGGTATCGCAAGCGCTTGGGAAGCGTGGATCAAATCCTCGAAGAGATCAGTATTGAGATGGAATTTAGAGAAGTGGGCCTCCGGGCGGTGGAGTGGCAGGGCCTTGGCCTATTGCCTTGCTGATTTGGATACCGCTTGTAGTGTTGGTCTTTGCCAGAGTGGCTTATCGCTCCGAGTCATCTTAGAAATGGCCTCGCGCTTTTCAGTAGACTCATTTTTTCCCACGCGTTAGCCTAAACCCTTTTCGTAAATCCTTGGCCCTCGTAGAAGTACAGCACGCGCACAAGCATTATCACCTTGGGGATACGAATATCCATGCTTTACGCGGCATTGATTTGGAGATTAAGCGTGGGGAATTTGTGGCGATCTGGGGACCTTCGGGTTCGGGTAAATCAACATTGTGCCATATTGTGGGAGTGATTGATGAGCCGGATGGGGGCAAGGTGATTGTTGAGGGTCAGGATGTGCATTCGCTATCGGATGATGAGAAGACGGAGCTACGGAATCGATATATCGGTTTCATGTTTCAAAATTTCAACTTGATACCGGTTTTGTCTGCACTTGAAAACGTCATGTTGCCTTTGCAGATGCAGGGGGTGGGAGTGTCCGAGGCGCGGGAAAAGAGTTTGAAGAAACTGGCGCAGGTGGGGTTGGACGGTCATATCGACCATCGTCCGTCTAAGTTGTCGGGTGGGCAGCGGCAGCGTGTGGCGATTGCGCGGGCGTTGATTACGGGCCCGGATCTGGTTATTGCGGATGAACCGACGGCGAATCTAGATTCCCGGACGGCGCACCGGATTATCGACTTGATGCGTGAGGTGAATAAAGAGACGGGAGCGGCGTTTGTTTTCTCCACGCATGACCAGCGACTATTGGAACGGGTGGACCGCCGTGTGGAGATGCTGGACGGGAAAGTGGTGGAGATATTGGAAGGAGGGTATTGCGCGGATTCATGATGTGGCCCAAGATTGCGTTTCGGAACTTGCTGCGGAATCGGCGGCGTTCGTTGATAACGATCGCGGCGGTGGCGTTGGGGTTTGCGGCGGTGAATGTGTTTGGTGGGTTTACGGATTACATGTTTGTGAACCTTCGTGATTCCTTTATCCATGCAGGTGGGAATGGACACTTTCAGATTTTCAAGAAGGGATACGCGGAGCGAGGCAGCATTGAGCCGGAGAAGTATTTTTTAAGTGAAGAAGAGTTCAGGATCATTCAGGAGGTAGCAGATGCTGATGCGAGGGTTCACCTGGTAGCGGGTCGGATGCAGTTGACTGGGACGATCGATTATGACGGCACATCGACGATTTTTATTGGGGATGCGATGATGCCTTCAAAGGTGGAGACGATGTATCAGCGGGCGGAGAACTTGAATACCGACAAGAAGCGGTATGAGGGAGAAGCTTTAAGTGACGACGAACCGCAGGGGATCGCGGTATCCGGCAGTTTAGCGGAGGTTTTGAAATTGGAGCCCGGGGCCTTGGTATTGTTGGCGGCTCCGACTTTGGAAGGGAATGCGAATGCATTGGATGCGGAGATTCGACAAGTGGCGCAGAGTATTTCTCAGGGGGCGGCGGCCCGGTTGGTGAGAATTCCGTTAGAATGGGCGCAAGAGTTGGTGCAGACGGGAGGGGTTGCGCAGGTGTGTGTGTTGTTGGAAGATCGAGGTGATCTCGACGAAACGCATGGGGACTTGATGTCGGTGCTCGGAGACCGGGGATTAGAGTTGGAGAGTCGCACATGGGATGAATTATCGACGATGTATCGGCTAACGAAGAACATGTTTGACATTATTTTCGGGGTGGTGTTTGCGATCTTGATTATTATTGTGAGCATGAGTGTAATGAACACCATTGGGATGGCGGTGATGGAGCGGACGAGCGAAATTGGGACGCTGCGATCGATGGGTTTGAAGCGACGCGGGGTCGTGAAGTTGTTCAGTCTTGAGAGTGCGTTTCTTGGGTTGTTGGGTTCTGCGGTGGGCTTGGTGATTACGGTGGGGGTTTGGTGGATTGTCCAGTTATTGAAGCCGATGTGGGTGCCGCCGATGGTGGGGTTCAAGGTTCGATTGCAGATCATGTTGGTCCCGGAGTATCTTTTGGTGACGTTTGTTTTTCTGGCGCTCTTAACGATGGCGGCGGCGATTTTACCAGCTCGGCGGGCAGCGCACGCGAGTATCGTGGATTCGTTGGGGCACAGCTAAAAAATCATCAATTTTATTGATGATTGTAGGCTGAGATCGGTCTAAGACTTTGATGATGAAGCGAGTGACTTTCTTGATGGCGGCTATGCTGACGGTGGCGGGTGGAATTTCGGAGGGACAGGTGGGGCAAGGGCACATTCAGACACTGATCTATGCTGAGCAGGCACGGGGTGATTTGGGAAGGCAAGGCTTGGAATGGGAAGTAGCGGCGTCCTCGGAAGAGAAGGGCGAGAAGAGATCGACAGCGTTACGTGTAAGTGCGCAGAACTCGAAGATTTTGGCGGAGGTATTGGCGCCCGAGGATTCGGTTGGCACCAAATATTTGGTGGCTGGCGACAAGATGTGGATGCACAAACCGAATATGAGTCGACCGCTTTCGATTTCGAAGCGACAGCGGGTGAGCGGCAATGCGGCGGTGGGGGATATTGCGGCGATCAGTTACCTAAATGACTATTCTCCGGAAGCGGTGGAAGATGGGGAAGTGGATGGGGAAGCATGTTGGGTCTTCACGTTGAAGAAGCGGACGTCTGCGGCGAGTTACGACACGATACGGTATTTTGTTTCAAAGGCGAACAAGCTAGGTTTGCGGGCAGAGTTTTACACATCATCCGGCAAGTTATTGAGGGCAGCGACGATGAAGTATGGGAACCGAGTCAATATCAATGGTAGCAATCGACCGTTTATCTCTGAGATGACAGTGGAGGAATTGTTGGGGAGCGAGAAGGTGTCGACATTACGTTATGAGAATTTTGAGTTGAGGGAGTTTCCGGAAGCGACATTTAGCGAAGACTCTTTGAAGCGGTGATGCTTCACTTGAGCGAGGAAGAATTTTTGGAAGCGGTGGAGACGCTGCGGGGGCTATTACGGATTGATACGACGAATCCTCCGGGAATTGAGCGACCGGCAGCGGATTTTGTTGCATCGGTCTTGGCAGAGGACGGAATCGAGAGTCGGATCATTGAATCGTCCCCGGGACGTGCGAATCTGGTGGCGCGGCTCTCGGGGAATGGCGAAGCGCGACCGTTGATGTTGACTTCGCATCTCGACGTGGTGCCGGCGCGGGCGGAGGATTGGAGGTGCGATCCGTTTTCGGGGGATGAAGCGGACGGGTGTATTTGGGGCCGTGGCGCGATTGACATGAAGGGGATGACGGCGATGGGAATTGCTGTGATTCGGCGTCTGAAGCGAAGTGGGTTGAGGCTAAAGCGCGATGTAATTTTGGCGGCCGTGGCGGACGAGGAGGCGGGTTGTGCGGCGGGGTCAAGGTATATGGTTCGGGAGCATGCGGACTTGATTGATGCGGAGTATGTGGTGAATGAAGTGGGAGGTTTCACGCTGACGATTGCGGGTAAGCGCTTTTACCCTATACAGGTTGCAGAGAAAGGAGTGGCATGGCTAAGAGTGCGGGCCACGGGTGAAGCCGGGCACAGTTCCTTACCGGCGCCGGACTCATGCTTGGGGCGCTTGGGGGAGGCAATGCATCGTTTGGCGAAGACGAGGTTACCAATACATGTGACTGACGCGGCGGCGGGATTTGTTCAAGGAGTGGCCGCACAGATGTCTATGCCGACACGGATGGTTATGGAAGGGCTGTTGAGGCCGGGGAAGGTAGGGGAGATGCTGGATGTCTTCATCCAGAACCCGGAGCAGAAAGCGGTCTTCCATGCCTTGCTGAGCAACACCGCGAACCCGACGATGGTTCGTGGAGGGATGAAGATCAATGTTTTGCCCGGCGAAGCGGAGTTTGAGGTCGATGGTCGCCTTTTACCCGGACAAACGGCTGCGGATTTGGTTCGCGAGGTTGAGGAGGTGATTGGGAGAGGCTTTGAAATTGAAGTGATGCGGGAGGCCCCGGCCACCGTGTTTTCGTGGCGGACACCCTATTTTGAGTCGATCCGCGAAGTATTGGCTGCGCGGGATCCGGAGGGGATTGTAGTGCCGTATATGGCGCCGGGATTTACGGATTCGAGTGAGTATGGGAAGACTGGGGCTATCTGCTATGGCTTTTATCCGCTGCGCTTGCCGGAAGGGATCGTGTTCTCCAAGTTGTTTCACGGGGTGGACGAACGGATTCCGTTGTCTTCCTTTCGGTTTGGCATTGAAACGCTTTATGATCTAGCGGAGATCATGGCCGGCAGCGATTGAGGAGGGCGCGAAGCTATTTCGACTTGGAAGCTGACGATTTCTGTTTCGTCGCGCCTTTAGTAACCGACTTGAATTCCTCAATCTGGTCGGGCTTGATGAAGTAGTTCTCCATTTGGAGCCGAGCTCCCTTTGCCCCTAGCTTGTCGAGGAATTTGTAGTGTGCGAGGACATCGACGTTTTCGACGGGACCAATGGTGTCTTTGACTGATTCCTCCATACCGCTCAAGAGACTAACAAAAACGCACCCGGTTATTTCGGAGCCGTCGCGGCCAGCGATCGCAAGGAGATGGCGGGCATCGAGGTCACCGAGTGCATCATCGAGGCCTTCGGGAAGGAAAATTGTTTCCGGAATGGTATTGTCGAAGCGGAGCGGGCCACCGGTGGTGAAGAGGATATCACCGGATTCGTCGAGGCGTCGAATAGCATCGGTAACGCGAAAGACCGGCGGGAACGAATAGTCGACCATGATTGCGCCGGGCTTCAGTTTTTTGACGTCGAGGGCTCCGGGAAGGCTAGTAGCGCCGATGATAAAGCTGGCCTGATAAAACTCTGCGGGAATCCCTCCACCATTGAAGACAATACCAATGTCACCATCAAACCCCGTATTGAGAATCTCTTCGCGGATGGCTTCCAGTTCTTCGGGTTTTTGGTAGGGATCGCAAAGGATAATTTCAGCGGGGCGAGGAAGCATTTCCAGGGCGAGATGGACGGTTGCTTTTCCGATCGAACCGAGACCTACGAAAGCAACGATCTCTTTTGCAAAATCCCGTTCGGTTTCGGCGAGGACTCCTTCGATTGATTTGACGATGGTGGCGGTGCGAGTGGCGTCGCCAGTTGTGATGGCGGGGAGGTCTTTGCGGCCGTCAATCCACTCTTTAACAGCGCGTCCGTGATCGGTCGCGGAGGGGATGACACCTGTAAGGGCGACTGTCTTGGCCCCCATCTTGCCAGCGAGATCGAGTGCATTGATCACAGGTTGGCGTACGACTTCTTCGTTCTTGTAGAGATCTAGTTCAAAGAGAGGCAACATGACGACACCGATTTTGCCCTCTGGTAGTTCATAGATGTTGCTCAGGAGCGGTTGGTTTTGGAACCAATCGCGTGTAATTGCGTCTTTTGAGAGTCCTGTGACGGCTGCGAAAGTATCGGGAATGTAGGTCAGTGCAACGGCATCGACTTCGGGTAATGTGGAATCAGAGCCGCCCACCGCGAAGGAGAGGTAATCGGCATCGGAAATATCGGTTGTGAGGAGTGAATCCGCCGCCTTTGCGGACTCAGCATCGGCGGGTGGGAGATAGAGATAACGTGCGAGTTGTTCGATGGTGGGATAGCGCAGAAAGGCCTCGACGGGGACATCTCTATTAAAGGCTTGCGATACTTCGGCGAGGATTCGCACAGCGAGAAGGGAATCGCCTCCCATTTCGAAAAAGTTATCACGAATGCCAATTTCTTCGATTTCGAAGGCTTGGCAGAAGACTTCGGCGAGAAGTTTTTCGTTGGGAGTCTGCGGTGCGATGAACTCGGATTCGAGTGTGGAACGATCGATGCGTGGAGTCGGGAGGCGCATACGGTCGATTTTTTTATTGGGAGTGAGGGGGAACTCTTCAAGGAACACGTAGAATGCCGGACGCATGCCTTCAGGGAGTCGATCGACGAGATGAGCTCGCAAATCAGGGATAAGGTCATCGGTGTCACCATCCGGGATGACATAGGCGACGAGATTTGGGCCGCCGGGCAGATCGTCGCGTTTGGTAACTACGACTTGCCTGACCTTCTCGTGATCGGCGAGTTGGGACTCGATATCTTCGAGCTCCATGCGGACGCCGCGGAGTTTGATTTGGAAGTCGCTGCGACCGAGGCATTCGAGTTTGCCTTCGGGGGTCCAGCGGGCGAGATCGCCGGTTTTGTAGAGACGTTCCCTCTTTCCGTTTGGGAGTTTGATGGTGATAAACTGTTCGGCGGTGAGATCGGGGCGGTTGTGGTAACCGCGGGCGAGCCCGTGACCGCCGATGTAGAGATCGCCGACGAACCCGACGGGGACAGGAAGGAGGGATTCGTCGAGGACGTAGACCGTGGTATTTGCGATGGGGCGTCCGATGGAGACGGTCTCGTTTCTTTGGTAGAGGCGTTCGCAGGTGGACCAAACGGTTGTCTCGGTGGGACCGTAGAGATTCCAGACCTCGTTGGCGCTGTTGACCAGGCTATTGGCGAGATCGCGTGGGAGGGCCTCGCCGCCGCAGAGGATTCGGAGATCGCTTTTTCCTTCCCAGCCGGCCTCAAGGAGGAGATTCCAGGTTGCGGGGGTGGCCTGCATGACGCTGATATCGAATTCGTTGAGGAGGGCATCGAGACGTCGTCCGTCTTTGACTTCATCGCGTGTCGCGATCACGCATTGGGCTCCGGTAAGGAGAGGGAGGTAGATTTCGAGGAGAGAGATATCGAAGGAGAGCGTGGTGACGGCGAGGAGGCGATCGCTATCGGTTAGGCCGGGTTCCTTGGCCATGGAGCTGAGGAAATTAACGGCGGAGCGGTGGGAGATTTCCACGCCTTTCGGAGTGCCGGTGGAGCCGGAGGTGTAGATGATGTAAGCCAGGGAGCGTGGGGTGAGGTCTCCGACGACGGGAGCGGTTTCGACAGTGTCAATGCTGGCGATATCGATGACCTGCCAGTCTCCGTTAGGGAGGCGATCGACGAGGTGTTTCTCCGTTACGATTACGGATGGGGCGGCGTTTTCGAGCATGAGCTCGAGGCGGGCGCCGGGGAAATCGGGATCCATAGGAATGTAGCACCCGCCGGCTTTTAGAATGCCCAAGGTGCCGGCGACCATATCGACTGAGCGGTCGACGAAGAGGCCCACAGGAGTATCAGGACCAATGCCATTGGAGCGAAGCTCTAGGGCGAGTCCGTTGGCGCGGGCGTCGAGTTCGGAGAAGGTGAGGGAATCTCTTCCACAGCGGACGGCGATCGCATTCGGGGATTTCTTGGTCCGATCGGCAACAAGCTCGTGTAGGAGTTTATTCTTCGAGTATTCGGCCTGCGTGGAATTCCAAGTCTCGAGGATGCGTGTCTCTTCTTCTCTAGGGAGGAGATTGATTTCGGAAATTTTTTGGGCGGGGTTCCGGGTGACTTCGCGGAGGACCTGAGTGTAGAGTTCGTTCAGGTAGGCAATCGTCTCGGGGGCGAAGAGATCACGATTATACTGCCAGCAGCCGTAGATATTTCCTCCGGCCTCTTCGACGACGAGGGTGATTTCGAACTGGGCTTGGCGGAGGGTGAGGTCGATGGTTTCGACGGACATATCTCCAACATGGAATTCGTGGCCTGCCTGGCCAATGAGGAAAGCAGCGACTCCTTGTTCATCGAGGCCGGGGATGCGTTCCATTGAGAACGACACCTGGAACATAGGGGAGCGGCTGGGGTCACGAGGGACTTTCAGGTCATCGACGAGGCGAGAGATTGGGTATTGCTGATTTTCAATGGCATCGGCGGTTTGCTTGCTGTTGCGAAGTAGGTAGTCGATGAAGGAGGGGTCATCATCGATGCGGCTGCGCATGACGACGGGGTTGATAAAATAGCCGACGAGCCCGTGGAGTTCGGGTTGGTTTCGGCCGGCGAGGGGCACACCGACGAGGAGGTCTTCCTGGTTGCAATACCGATGGAGGAGGATATCGAAAGCGGAAAGGAGCATCGTGAAGAGAGTAGCGCTTTGTTCACCGGCGAGCGCGGTTACTTTCTGCGTGAGTTCTTCATCGAGTTTAAGCGGATGTGTGGCACCGCTAAATGACTGGATAGGTGGGCGCGGTCGGTCGGTTGGCAGATCGAGGATCATGGGGGCGCCATCAAGTTGTTCATGCCAAAAAGCCTTGGCCCGATCACCGGCCTCGCTGGCCAGATGGCGTCGTTCCCAATCCACGAAGTCGGCGTATCCGAATTCCATGGGTTTGTATTGTGGTTGGCGCCCCGATTTCAGGGAGAAATAGCTTTCGATGAGGTCATTGACGATATTGGTCATCGACCATGCGTCGGAAACCGTATGGTGCATACAAAGGAGCGCGACGTGGGCATCGTCGTGGGTGCGCACCATTTCGAGACGGATGACGGGCCCGTTCTCGAGATCAAAGGGTTTATTGGCGGTCCCGATGAGCATTTTCTTGATATCCTCATCGGACATCTTTGTTGCGTCATGTTCGCGGAAATCGATGCCACGACCGCGATGAATCCTCTGGACAGGTTTTCCGTCGACGGTATGGAAGGTGACGTCGAGCATGGGATGTCGATCGAAGAGGGAGCGGAAGGCTTGTTCCATGACCTCGATATCGACGAGGGGGCGGAATTTGCAGCTAAAGATGAGATTGTAGGCGGAGCTTTCCGGAGCGAGGCGGTGGAGGAACCAGAGGGCACTTTGGCCTTCGGTAAGGGGGAACTCGGTGACGTCGCCGGGGAGTTTTTCGAGTGAGACAAGGGCACCGCTGCCGGCGCCGGTGGTGGCACCGCCTTCGACGCCGGTGGGATCGGACGAATCGAGGAGCAGCTGGAGGACGGGGACGGCAAGTTCTTTGATGTTGGGACCATTAAGTACGGCTCCCATGGGGATTTGCATCCCTAGCTCACCTTCGATTCGATTCATGAGTTCGATAGCCATGAGTGAATCGAGGCCTAGATTGGTGAGCGGTGTATCGCGATCGATTTTGGAGACATCGGTGCCAAAGACGCCGGCTACTTGGGCGGCGATGAAGTCTTCTAGCATTGCTTGTCGTTCTTCCGGCGGGGCACCGAGGATCAGCGGTTTTACGGAGCCGCCGGCATCCCCGTCTTTTTTGGCGCTAGCGACAGGAGCATAAGTGTTTGATTTTGCCACGAGGGGGCTAAGTCGACCGGTGGAGGACCAGTCGACGTAGGAGGCTGCGATGCGGACCGCGTCGAGGGGGAGCATGCGCTGGAGGACGCGAGTGGATTCCTCCATTGAATAGGCTTTCATCCCGAGCTTATCGAGATATTGGAGGGTTTTCTCGTTTCGTTCGACAAAGCCTGCGCCACCAAGCGCGCCCCAATTGATCGTCAGGGCGGGGAGACCTTTTGCATGGCGATAATGGGCGAGCATGTCGAGGAAGTAGTTCCCCGAATTGTAGTTCGCTTGTTTGGTATTTCCGATGACGGACGAGAGAGAAGAAAAACAAATAAAGTGTTCAAGTTCGAGGTCGAGCGTGGCCGTGTGAAGGTTCCAACCGCCGAGCATTTTGGGATCGATAACGCGGGAGAAGCGTTCTTCGTCGAGTTCGATCATGAACTCATCATCAAGGACCATGGCGCCGTGGATCACGCCGCGGACAGGTGGGTATTGAGCTTTGAGATCTTCGATGACTTTTACGACGTCTTCTTTTGCCGTGACGTCACCGCGGGCGTCAACCACGTCGGCGCCCAGAGACTTGATTTCCTCGATTGTTTCGACGGCGCCTTCCTCGCGAGGGCCTCCCCTGCTCATGAGAGCCAGTGTCCCCGCGCCGTTCTTTGCCATCCAATTGGCGAGTTGCAGGCCGAAGCCTCCTGCCCCCCCTGTGATGAGGTAGGTGGCGTCCTTTCGGAAGAGGTGTTCGGATTCTGTGCAGGGGCCGATTTCTATTTTGTCGACCTGGAAGGAGAGGACGTTTTTTCCGACGTGCTTGCCTTGAGCCATGTATCGGAAGGCTTCGACGACGTCGGTGATAGGGAAGACTTTGTGCGGGAGGGCTTCGAAGTCTCCAGCGAAGAACTTCTCTGCGAGCTCGGCGAACATTGAGGCTACGAATGCTGGTTTGTGTTCGAGGTGCTGTGCCAAGTCGATGACGAAATAGGAAATGTTATTTCGGAGCGGTTCGAGGCCGATCTTGCTATTACCGTAGATATCGATTTTCCCGATCTCGAGAAAGCGACCGAAGGGAGCGAGAACGGAAAAGTTTTTGGGGATGAAATCACCGGCGAGGGAATTCAGGACGGCGTCCACGCCTTTGCCTTCAGTGATTTCCATAATCTGGTCGGCGAACTCGAGCGTGCGCGAGTTCATGACGTGGTGAACGCCCATATCCTTGAGCATTTGGCGTTTTTCAGGAGTGCCAGCGGTCGAAAAGATTTCGAGACCGAGCCCTTTAGCAATTTGAATGGCGGCTTGCCCGACGCCGCCGGTGCCCGCGTGGATTAGGATTCTTTCACCTTTCTGCATGTGGGCGAGGTGATTGAGAGCGTAATGCGACGTGAGGAAGACTGTGGGCAGCGTGGCGGCTTCTTCAAAGGAGATATGGTCTGGTTTCTTGAAGACCATGTGTCGATTGACGGTCACAAAGGCGCGGAAGCAATATGGGGCCATGCCGCAGACGTTGTCGCCTACTTTGAGATCTTTCACGTTTTCCCCGATGCGGACGACGGTCCCTGAGAAGTCATCTCCGAACCATTTCACGTCGATGGGGTTACCCGGATACATTCCGAGTGCCTTCATCACATCGCGGAAATTGACACCACCGGCTTTTACCTCGATTTCGATTTCGTCGGGATCGGGAACGCGTCGGCTGGTTTCATTAAGTGAGAGGTTGGTAAGGATACCGGGTTTATCGATTTGCAAGCGGTAAGGAGTGATGGAGCCGTCGGGGCGGACGGCATTGCGGGTGAGTTTGGGAAGATCTTCCGGTTTTACCTGATGGAGACGATTGAGGTAGCGCCTTCCATTCCGGTGGGCGATTTCGAATTCTCCGTCGGGACGTTTGAATTCCTGGTAGAGGTCTTCGATCTCGAATTCGCAGTCATTGGGATCGAGATCAATTTGAATGGTGTTGAACTCTGCGTGTTCATTGTTTGTTACGCGAGCGACGCCGGTGGTGGGTGCCGATGCGAGTCCGTTGCAAGAGTCGTTTTCGAGGACTGGTTTTACGCCGCGCGTGACGTAGCATACCTTTGGGGTCTTGGTGAATTCAGAGGCGGCCAGTGCTTGGACAAGATGGAATGCGGACAAGACACCGGTGCGTTGGGCGCTGGCAAGTTCTTCCGGGGGGAGCGTGTCCGTTGCGATGGGATGGTCGAGGCTCCAGCAGTGGATGATATAGCCAAGATTTTCTACTTTTGCGATGGCGGGAAGCGCGAGGAGTTCCTTCAGGTCTGTGTTTCCGTTCTCGAGGTTAACGGTATAAGCGTTTTCTTCAACTTCGCAAAAAGAAGATCCTGGGGTCAGGGTGATGACGGTATCGCCATCGTCTTGAAAACGTTTGGCCAGCTGTGCAGCGACTTGTCCTGCGTCTGCGAAGACTAGGTGAGTGCGAGTATTGTCTATTTCCTCTTCAACGCTTAGCTCGTCGGTATCTGAAGCAGCGAGTGATTCTTCTTTTTGAAGCTCAACTATTTCGGGGCCACGAGCAATGACAATGGTTTGCCCTGCGATGGATGGATCTACGGTACTGCCGAGGCCATCGACTTGTTGGAAGCCGCATTCTGCGAGCAAGCTCTTCCATTGCTCTCGTTTGAGGAGGGCCGAGTCTTGGCGGAGTTCGCGGTCCTCATACATCCACCATCCCTTAAGGAGACCGAAGACGGCGTCGTTCCGAACAAGCCGGTCGGTCACTTCGACAAATACAAAGAGGCCGTCAGGTGCGAGGCAGCGTTTGACGTTCGCCAGTGTTGTTTTGAGATCTCGTGTGGCGTGAATGACATTTGTTGCGAGGATGAGATCGAAGGAATGGGGTTCGACTCCTTGCTCGGCGGGATCTTTTTCGATATCGAATGTGGAATACTCCACGAAGGGGTATTCGGCGAAGTTTTTTTTGGCGTCTTGGAGGAATGCGGGTCCGATATCAGTGAAGGTATATTCGGTGCGATATGGTGGAAGGATAGGGACGACGGCCCGTGTTAGGGAGCCTGTTCCGGCGCCGACTTCGAGGACACGAAGGGCGCGTCGTTGTGGCAGGTTTTCGATGGCTTTCGCGATGCCTGTCTCGATAAGCTTGTTGTAGACTTGGAAGTCGGCACCTTCGGTGTAGAATTTTTCGAGTGGTTTTGAGGAGCCACCTGGGAAGAGGAGTTCAACGGGATCTTCTTCTCCGGTGAGAACCTCCGCCAAGAAGGGGGCGGCGCAGAGCTCGAGTTCCGCCTCGGATGCAAAGGCGGGAAACTCCTCTGCGAGGGCTCGCATGTCCGAGAGAGGATCGCCAGGTTGAGGGAGTTCGAGAATCTCCCACTTTCCTTCGTCGACTGGCTTAAGCCAGCCGTGATTTTCTAGGAAGAAGAGGTGTGCCCGGACGAGTCGATGATGTTGCCGGATGATGCCAAGATCCTTCAAGAGGCTTTCGAAGGTAAATGAATCACCTGGTTCGGCAGACCAGCCGAGTTTGCGATAGGCGAGGATGATGTTTTGGAGAGTGTAAAGGTCGAGCCTTGGGGCGTAGTTATCGTAGTAATGTAGGATATCAAACTCTTTTTCGAAACCGGGCGTGGCTTCTCTGATGGCGGCGGCGATTGATTCGGTATCGGCAAATTCGCATGACGATTCGGTTCCGGTCCCGTGGAGTCGACCGAGTTCCCATTTGAACTGATAGAGGGTTTGGTCGATGTCGTCGTTTGGGTCTTTTTGTTCGACTCGATCGGCCCGGAAACCGAGGACCTCGGCCACGGGTTTGCCGTCGTTATCGTAGACAAAGATGTCGGCGATGCAGCACTCGTCGTTATTGACGTGGAGGAGGCAATGTCCCCACATCCGTTCGGGAATTTTATCACGCAAGAGGCGAATGCGATGGACGCTGGCGGGGAGATAGAAATTGTCTGAGGGGAGGGCGTCATCGGCGGTGACTATGGAACCGCGAACCGTGTGGAAGAAAGCGTCGAGGACGGCGGGATGGATGTGGTAGTCGTCGGCGGTTTCGAGGACTTCATCAGGGACGACGATTTCGGCGAAGGATTCGTCTTGGCGACGCCAGACTTGGTGTAGGTGTTGGAAATTCGGGCCAAACTGATACCCCGCTTCGAGGTATTCGTCGTAATACTTTTCGTGATCGTAGTAGTCGGGGAGATTTTTTTTGATCTCCTCGAAGTTGGCATCCGGGAGAACCGGCGGAGGAATCTTTGTCAGACGACCTTGGGCATTCAAGTCCCACGATTTTCTGTCACCGGTGCCACTGTAGATGAAGAAAGCCTTCGTGGTTTCGTCGAAGACGACCTGAATCATGGGGACCTTGGTTTCGGAGATGAAGAGGGCTTGTTTCATCTCGAGATCTTCGACGGCGTATTCCTCGTCGGGGAAGAGTTCGGCGGCGAGGGCGAGACCGATTTCTCCGTATCCGGCGGCAGGCATGACGATGCTGTCCCAGATTTGGTGGTCTTCGATGTATGTGAAGAACCGTGGGTCGAGGGCGAATTCCCAAGTGGGTTTGGGAGCCGTCACTGGGAGGCCGAGGAAGGGGTGGACGGTATCGGCGAGGCGATAGCGGATGGATTCTTCGTTTTCGAGCCAGTATCGTTCGCGGTTCCAAGGGTAGTGGGGTAGGCGAACGAAGTTTTCTGCACTTTGGTTCATGGCCGCCCAGTCGACTTCGATGCCGTGCAGGTGCAGGGCGCTGAGGTTGCGGAAGAGTTCGTTTGTTTCGTCGGCTTTCCGTTTGAGAGAGTGAAAGACTGCGCCTTTTTTCCCTTGTTCGGAGAGGCATTCGTTAATGGGACTTTGGAGAGCGGGGTGGGGTCCCAGTTCGAGGAAGATATTATCGTTTGTGCGAATGAGGTTCGACATGGCGGGTCCGAAGAGGACGGCTTCGCGCACATTTCGCCACCAGTAGTGGGCATCGAGTTTTTCTCCGGGGATCATGCCGCCGGTCACTGTTGAAATGAAGGGGACTTTGGTGGGGTGCGGTTCGATATCGGCGAGGACTTTGAGTAACTCTTCCTTAATGGGTTCCATCTGGTGGGTATGGAAGGCGTAATCGATGCGCAGCCAGCGGACGAATTTTCCTTCGTCCTCGAGTTTGGCGACGATGGCTTCAAGAGGTTTAGTATCGCCGGCCAGGGTGACCATGCTAGGGCTGTTGATGACGGCGAGTTGGACTTTGTCGTCCTGACCGTGAATCGCGTGACGGGCTTCAGCAGGAGAGATGCCGACTGCGACCATGCGCCCATTGCCGCCGGTGGTGTTCTGGAGGCGGCTGCGGTGGTAAATTATTTTGACGGCGTCTTTGAGCGAGTAGGCACCTGCGATGTAGGCTGCGGCGACTTCACCGACGCTATGGCCGATGACTTTTGAAGGTGTGACGCCCCAAGACTCCCAGAGTTCTGCGAGGGCCACCTGAAGGGCGAAGATCGCGGGTTGGGCGATATTTGTGTTGTTGATATTGGATTCTTCATGGGAGGGCTTGGTCATTTCTTCGATGAGTGACCAGGCGGCGAGAGGTTTCAGGAGGCGATCGACTTTCTGAATCGTATCGCGGAAAACGGGTTCGCGTTCGAGAAGCTCCTGACCCATGGCCCACCATTGGGCGCCTTGTCCGGTGAAGACGAAGACGATTTCGTCGGTATCAGCTCCCGGTTTGCCTGCCGCGATGCCTTCGTTGAAGTCGGGATTCCGGAGCCACCGTTTCAGTCGGTTGCGCATTTCCGCGTGAGTTTTGCCGAAGACGGTGAGGCGGTTGTCGTGATGATCTTTGTGATTTCCTGCTGAGTAGCAGATTTCCGCGAGAGGGAGCGATTCGTTTTCGAGGAGGTCGTGATATGCCTTCACGTAGTTTTGGAGTGCCGTGTCATCGCGAGCAGAGATGGGGAGAAGGTAGGGGCGTTTGGCGTCTTTTGACGCGTCGCGGGCTCGCCGGGCTTGGGCGGGAGGGGCCTCGAGAACGATATGAGCGTTGGTGCCACCGAAGCCGAAGGAATTGACGGCGGTCACCGGGGGGATGTCTCCTTTGTGCGGGAGCGGCTGTGTTTCCTGTGCGACTTTGAGGTGGAGTTTTTCGAAGGGGATATTCGGGTTGGGTTCTTCGAAGTTGAGGTTGGGAGGGACGGTGTCTTTGTGGAGGACGAGTGCGGCCTTGATGAGGCCTGCGACCCCTGAACCGGATTCTAGATGACCAACGTTGGTTTTGATGGAACCGATGAGACAGTCGTCGCCTTCTTCACGGCCTTCGGAGAGAACATTCCCGAGAGCGACGGTTTCGATGGGATCGCCTACGGGAGTCCCGGTGCCGTGGGCTTCCATATAGACCACGCGACTGGCGGGGATGCCGGCTTCTTCGTAGGCGCGGCGTAGCATGGCACTTTGGCCTTCGACGCCGGGAACCGTCATGGAGGAAGTGTTTCCGTCCTGATTTACGACGGCAGCGCGAATGGTGGCGTAAATGGGGTCGTTATCCTTTAGGGCGGCGCTGAGTGGTTTGATGTAGACCATCCCGGCGCCTTCGCCACGGACGTATCCATTGGCGCGGGCATCGAAGGCGAAGCATTGTCCACTTGGGGAGAGCATGGAAGCCTTACTGAATCCGATGGACGCATCGGGGGTGACGAGGGCATTGACACCGCCGGCGAGGGCGGAATCGCATTGCTTGGACCAGATGGCATGGCAGGCGAGATTGACGGCGACGAGGGCTGAGGAGCAGGCGGTATCGACGGATACGGCGGGTCCTTTGAAGTCTAGGAGGTAGGCGATGCGATTTGAGGCGATGCTGAGGGTGGAGCCGCTGTTGGTGTGGACATCGACATCGTCCCAGCTGCGCATTTGGACGTTTGCATAGTCGTTGGAGGCAATTCCGACGAAAACGCCAATATCTTCACCGCGGAGTTTCTCCGGTTGCTTTCCGGCGTCTTCGATTGCTTCCCACGAGACTTCGAGGAGCCATCTTTGTTGGGGGTCCATGCGAAGTGCTTCGCGTGGTGAGATACCGAAAAACTGGGCGTCGAAATTTTCGAGGTTATCGACAAAGCCACCCCACTTGGTGATCATCTTCCCCGGGATGTCCGCGTTTTCGTGGTAATATCGTTGTTTGTTCCAGCGGTTTTCGGGCACTTCGACGATTCCGGAGCGTTGTTCGGTCATCAGTTGCCAGAACGATTCGGGATCGAAGACGCCACCTGGCATGCGGCAGCCCATGCCGATGATGGCGAGCGGTTCGCGTGATTCGATGATTTGGTTGCGGTCGGTCTCCTTTTTGGAAATCATTTACCGGAAGAGGTGAAGTTTAGTCTCGATGGATGGGAACTTCGGGGGCCATCCGTGATGAAAAAACATCGCAAAAACGCGATAGTTAGCATCGTCTGGGTGCTTGTCCAGCGATTCATCGGCCCGCGGAGGTCAGGATTGTGTAGTCAACAGGTTGAAGGTCGTCAATTACTAAGGGGGTCAGAAGCCGTGTGTTAACCGGGCGTCGGGCCTGGGTCCTTTTGGTATATTAGATACGATATCAGTGGGTGACGGGGGCCTGCGCATCCTTACGAGATAAACTTTGGAGATCTTAAAGAAAAGGATAATTTTCCATCGGATCTGATGATGTGAGGCACCGCCTCTTATCGTGGAGTGACGGGCGTGAGGAGAAAATTATGCGAAAAATGCGTCATTCTGCCTTATTGGGAATGGAACAACGGCTGGGGGCGACAATTTCTGGCCTTACGGAGCTTGGGGGGAGGGGGGTGACGTCGGGGGTTCCAGGTCGATTGCGGTGGCTGGCGTGGTGGGCGGGATGGAGATATCAGGAAGTGGGGGTGATTGCGTTTCGGCTGGCTTTTGATTAGAAGGGTCTTCTTCAGAGATCAATGATTTTCCAAATCCTCCCGGCGGGTATTCGGACAGGCAGTAGAGGTGTTTTCTTCCGCGAAGAAACAAATCGTTCCCGGCGATGGCGGGCGAAGCGTTGAAGTGATCGTCGAGAGAATTTGATGCGACGACTTGGAGAGCCGTATCGTCTTTGAGGACGATGGTCTCGCCGTTGCGTCCGGCGATGAATATATGTCCGGCGGCGGCAACGGGTGAAGCGTAGACCTCATACAATCCGATGCGTTCGGGTCCAAAGAACTGAGAACCGGTTTGCGCATCGACGCAGGTGAGCATACCACTGTTTCGGGCGAGAAAGTAGAGGCGGTTGCTTGAGAGGAGGAGTGAAGGGATATCGGGGGTATTGCGATCGATTTCCCAAGAGATGGCATCTGTGCCAGTAAGCTCGCCGGTGTGGCCGAGTTGAATTGCGCTCAATTTGCTGGAGCGGTATCCACTGGCGACGAAGACATGATCGAATCCTGCGACGGGGCTTGCGACGGGGCGTTCTGTTTGTCCCGCGGCTTCCCAAATCAATTCACCGGAGTTGAGGTCATAGCTTCGGACGGCGTTGTGGCCGTTGGTGACGATTTGTGTTCCGGTGTTGGTCGTTACAGGAAGGGGGGTCGACCAAGTTGATTCTTCGTCCCGGTCGGAGCTCCATAGTGTTTCGCCGGAAAATTTATTGAAGGCAACCAGGAAGGACTGGCCCTCGTGATCCCAATTGAGGATGAGGGTATTTCCGGAGAGGGTGGGGGAGGCGCCTTCGCCGAAGGAGCGACGGGAGAGCATGTGTCCGAGGTCGCGACTCCAAAGCACCTCTCCTTGCAAGGAGTAGCAGTAGACTCCTCGTGATCCAAAGGAGACGTAGAGCCGTTCGCCATCGGTCACGGGAGAGGCGGACGCATAGGTATTGTTTTCGTGGTGGCCTTCGTGAGGGACCTCTTCTTTTGCGATTTGTTGCCAGACAAGGGCCCCGGTTTGTCGATCGATGCAGAGGACAACGAATTGGAAGGTGTGTTGTGGAACGGCTGGTGTGAGAGGGAAGAGGCGCCCTCCTTCTCGTCCGCCGAAAGGGCGAAACCTTCTTCCGGGGCCGAATGGGCCACGGCGGGGTCCGCTGGAAGGCGTGGAGGTCTCCGAACCAGGAGGCCGTTTATCCGTATTGATTGCGGTGAGGACGAAGACTTGATCATTCCAGATGATCGGGGTCGAGTTTCCGCGACCGGGAATTTGGATCTTCCAACGGACATTTGATTCTTCGCTCCATGTGGTGGGTGGGTTTCCATTTGGGGAGATGCCGTTGAGATGAGGGCCGCGCCATTGAGGCCAGAAGTCATCTGCGGATTCTACTTTGGATTCGGCGGGCATTACCGCGGGGTCGCCGGGGAGGTTCAGGGCAGTGGATCCAGGGCTAGGGGTGAGGGCGGCTTCCGGGTTGTTCTTGATGGGGGGGAGCGATGTGTCTGCGTCTGTTTCGGTCGTGGAGGTTGGGAGCTCTGGATCGAGTGCGAGCGAGGCGAGGGGGAAAAGCAAGAAGAGAAGAGCCGCGAAAGCGCCGAGAGCAGCGGCATCGAGGGTGGGTGGGGACACTGTGGGTTGGGGAGCAGGCCTCATTTCAGAGGAGGATTGATTAAGATTGATAAGCTACTCCGGTCTTCCGGTTGCATCAAGTAAACCTGACAGGCCTGTTGGGGTTGCGGGCGGACTTTGGAGACGGGAGGGGGTGATGGGTGAAATAGGCAGGAGGACCCTTCAGTTTTTTACTTTTTAGGTGTAGTGTTTATAATCATGGTGTTAGGGAGGCAGATGTGAGCGGCGTATTGCCTGAAGAGATAATGGTGAAATCAGGAATCAAGCTACAGATAAGGGAAGCGACAGTCGGATTGATTTTCGGTGGTATGTTAGTGGCGACGGGACAGGGGCAGGAAGAGACCAACTACCCGCGCATTGGTTCGATTGAGAGATTGGATCCTGCGATTGGGGAATTGATTGGAGAAGAAGCGGAGATTGAAGTTTTGGCGGGAGGTTTTTTGTGGTTGGAGGGGCCGGTGTGGGTACCGGATGAAGAGAGTGCGAGCGGGGGGTATTTGTTGTTTTCGGATATCCCTCGCAATCGGGTGATGAAGTGGGAAGAAGGGGTTGGGACGGCCATTTTTTTGGAACCGGCGGGATTTACGGGGCCGGGCGAGTATGGTGGTGAGCCGGGGAGCAACGGATTGTTGTTGGATCAGTCGGGGACTTTGATTTTCTGTGAACATGGAGATCGGCGGGTGTCGATGTTGCCAGTGGGAAGTGGGAAAATGACCTTGGCGGATCGATATCAGGGAAAGCGGCTGAACAGCCCCAACGATGCTGTCATTCGATCGAACGGTGATATCTATTTTACGGATCCGCCATACGGGCTGCCGGAGAGGTGGGATGATCCTCGTCGCGAGTTGGAATTTTGCGGGGTTTACCGGATATCCAAGGACACGCGTGAGTTGACTTTGCTCGCGGATGGTATGACTCGGCCAAACGGGATTGCGTTTTCGCCGGATGAGACGGTTTTGTATGTGGCACAATCGGATCCGGAGGCGGCGATTTGGAAAGCGTTTCCGGTTCTGGAAGATGGGACATTGGGAGAAGGGGAAGTGTTTGCGGATGTGACAGCCATGGGGGCTGAACTTCCGGGGTTACCGGATGGGCTGAAGCTGGATGTGAACGGGAACCTTTTTGCGACTGGCCCTGGTGGAGTTCACATAATGAGTCCGGATGGGACGTTGCTTGGGCGGATTGACACCGGGGAGCGGATTTCGAATGTGGCTTGGGGTGATGACGGGACGGTCCTGTATTTGACTTCGGACATGTATTTGTGTCGGGTGAAGACGAAGACGAAGGGAGCGGGCTGGTGATGGGTGCTTGTTAGGATTTTGATCTGATCCTGCGTCGGGATTGGCGGAGATATATCACGAGGTAGGCTGTGACCGATGCGGCGAGGATTTGGGAGAACCAGAAGGCATTGGGGATGGCTCGCGTGAAGAGAAGGGGTAAATCATCGACATTTATGCTGGTGATGGTGGCGTAGGAAGGAGCGGAGACAGGCGAGATCGCGGCGATCCAAATGGCTGGGGTGGCTATTGTTTCGTCGATGGTGCTGAGAACTGTCGCGAGGAGCAGTGGGACCAAGCCGAGTAGTATGGTGGCGAGGCCGGCGATGCGGCCTCCTTTTGATTCGAGACGGGATTGGAAACCGATGCCTCCGGTAAGGAACACGAGACTGAACGCGGCGAGGGCGAAGGGGGCGATGTTGGACCCGGGAAACCAGCGGGACTTCACGATGGCGCGGGTAAAGAAGAACCATCCGACGCTCCCGCAGACGGCCATGGTGGCGACCCAAGGGAGCGCTGTGGCGGGGTCAGAGGTGATGCCGAGGGATGAGCGACTGTGTTTTCGGGCGCGCCGCCAGCATTTTAACTGGGTAAACTGATTGGGAGTGATGATGGTGGTGAAGGTCCATAGGATGGCGAGGGGCACGAGCCAAACGGCACCGGACATGGCGATGACCTCGCGGGGGTCGGGCGTCCACTCGGCGCGTAGATTCATGGAACCGAAGCGTCGCGTGAATTCGCGGGATGGCAAAATCAGGCCGTTGTGAATCAGGGGAAGTGCGCTTCCAAGGAGGGAGACTTGGATCAAGGCGAAAAGGGCAGTGGCCCAGCGTTTGCCGAGGAGGTGCGATTCCGATTGGCGCCAGCGACGGCTGAGCATCGAGAAGAGGGTGGCACTCAGGACGGCCTGGGAGAAGAGGGTAAAGACCGCTTCGGGGAGATTTAGCTCGAAAAAGCGGGTGATGCCGAGGAGGGAGCGACCGCTTAGAAGCATGGCACCTTGGTGTCGCGGGAGGAGGAAGGCGAGATATTCTTCGAAGACGGGGTAAAGGGTAAGGTGTCGGAAGTATGCGAGACCGAAGTTCGAGATCTGGGGCATGATGGTGTAGAGGAGGAAAACGAGGCCCATGGAAAAGAGGAAAGCCCAGCGTCGGTTCTTGATGACTGTTCCGGATACGAGGCCGGTGAGGTGGTAGAGGATGGCGGAACTGAGAAAGACAAGGTAGAGCTATCCGGCGATGTGCCATTGAACTTCACCGCGCCAGACAGCCCACAGTGAGAAGGGAAGTGTTGCGGCGAAGCAGACGTATTCGCGGTTAGGGAGTCAGAAGAGGCAACCGACGACTTTGGTGACCGGGCTCATGGGCTTTAGACGCTGGTAGTCGAGCACACCTTTGTCTGCTTCGTCGGTCATGCCTCCGGCGACCTGGGAGGTATCGCTGGTGATGCCTTCGAATTGCATCAAGGGATCGTAGTCCCGGGAGCTTCATGCCATGAAAGTGAAGATCTGATCCTTTTGGTCTTCGTTGAGGTCGACGAATTGATCGAGGCGCGCCGATCTTGCGATAGGCTTCTTCCTGGACGAGCTCGATTTTTTTTGGCAAGGCGATCTGTTTTGAAGCGCTCACGGGCTTCGCCTTGAAGGGTATTTTCCATAAACTCGTCGATGCCGTCGTCACGTTCGAAATTGCGGGAAGCGCGGATTAAGTCTTCGAAGGTGGCTTGATCGCTGGTGAGGACTTGGCCGTATTTGGCAGCATTTTGTTGTGTCTTCCTTTCGAGATAGCGTTGGAGGTTATATTCCTGGGTGGAAGTGAGGTTGTATTCTCGTGAGAAGTTTCCTGCGATGGTGTCGAAGTAGTTTTTCTGATAGCGCAGGCGGATGCGTTCGAAGAGTGGGTTGAGATCGCGCATGAGAGGTTTGGTGGCGTTGAAGACGTCATTGACGTCGACGAGTCGTCCGGCGCGGATCTCTTCAGCGAAGCGACGGGTGCGATCTGAGAACCTGTTTGGGCTTCGAGGATGGCGATTCGGCGTTGTGCTTTTTTGAGGTCGGCATGAGACTGCTCGGCTTTTTCCGCGAGAGAACCCGCTTCCGGGGGAAGGCTGCGCAAATAGAGCGATGTGCCGAGGATACCGACAATGAGACCGATGACGAGGCCAAGGGGTTGCCGCATGGAGAAGTCTTGGGGTTTCGCGGGCATGGTCTCAATGAGAAAATCGCATTCTGCCGCGGGTAAAAAGTTGGGCGTTGATTTTACGGGCGGTGTCGCTGAGAGTAACGGTTCTGCTGGCGCGATTAGCTCAGGGGTAGAGCACATGCTTCACACGCATGGGGTCGCTGGTTCAAATCCAGCATCGCGCACCATTTCCAGAGCAGGGGTGCACATTTAGGGGTGCACATTGGTGCTTCTAACGCGCTTCATTCGACACCATGACCACTCTCCCGCTCCCGATCGCCCTTCTCGGAATCGCGCTCGTCGTGGTGTCGTTGGCAACTATCTCAGGGACCGACGCTGGCAATGATTGGACGGTTGCGAGAAGCGTTGTCGGCGGGTTCCTTGTATTCGCAGCGTGGTTTTTCGTGATCGCGCTCCCAATATGCCTCGGAGCGCTCGTGCGCTCTCAAAGGCACCAAGAGGGGGAGGCGCGAGTAGAATGAGAAAAGTGTTTGAGAGCCACAAACTGGAACACGTCGGGCTATCCCAGTCCATTCTCGAGGAGGCGGGGATACTCACCCTAATGAAGAATGAGCATATTTGTGCCACAGAGGGGACATTCAGCCGTAGTGACAATGTGATCCCTGAGCTTTGGGTGATGAACGACGGCGACTACGAGCGAGCAATGGAGCTACTCACGGCCTTCAATCAACCGCCACCCGACATTCCGCCCCATGACGAAAACTAGCTCCCCCAACAACCTGGGCAATCGTCTCTCTTGGGTGGCCTTGCTCGCGCCCTTTGTGGCGGTGGGATGCGCGTTGGCATTTGTGCTCGGCCCGATAGGAGAAGTTGAGTCCGTCGATGAAGACGCTTTCGGAGAAAAAATGATTACCTACTCAGGGACGCCATGGGGATCGTTTTTCATTACCTCCGCCGTGCTCTCGATAGTTTTCGGGGTCGTCGCGGCAATCATCGCCCCCTTCCATGCATCGGGGCGGACGAAGTGGAGCGCCGTGCGGGTGATGATTGGGGTGGTGCTCTTGGGATTTATCGTTGGGCGGTCGGTGTTGGCGAATTTGTGACGTGGCGGCACCCGCCTGAACGCGCAAGCTCTGCGTGGGGATTTGGTAGCGACAAGGGTGAGGCGTGGGCACGATTGAGCGGGCTGTTGATCGAGTGGTTCTCGACGTTGCTTGTGCGCCATATCCTGTCGCCTCTACCCGTCTGTTAGATTCAGGCCGTCGGCTTACGGAGTGAGATCGCGTAATCGGCTGTGTAGAATTCAGTGAATAGAATCCAGAATGCCACATATGCGACTGTCATGACCGGATAGAGCCCCCATCTTATTCGAATTGATTTAGTGATGACTAATCCGAGCCATGGGACGCCGGCAAGCATGAGGAAAACTGAAATCAATATGGTGAAACGGTAGTGATATAAAATCCGGTATTGAGTTCCATCAATGCTCTGCTCCCATACCAATGTCAGAGATTGGTTGAACACGATGGCTACGAATAGGCAAACCAGAAAGCTGATTATCGCATTCTTTCTGTCGAATTCGGATCGAGATTGGAAGAGTAGGCGTCTCACCACGCTGCAGGAATCTAACGTCCAAGGTCTGGCACCGGCTACCAGCGGCGCACCTCCGAAACAGGGTTGAGTGTTGAAGTAAAGAGGGTCATATCGACTCAGAGCGGTCAGGGCTTGAGTGACTCTCCTTGCCCGCCTGGCTTTATCTCGACCTCTATCAAATTCGATTCATGTGTGTCGGTCTTCCAAAGGAGTTGGTAAGTTCCAGCGGGGAGCGTCGCCAACTTTCCAGACAGGCCGCAGAAAATACTAGTCGGATTCACAATGCCGTCAACGCCGCCCCCAATGGGGAACTTAGCAATTTTCTCATCACTCTTGGTGACAAAAAGATAAGAACCGGAGTAAAGACTGCCACCTACTCCAATCGTTATGCTTGAGCTACGATCATTACGGGCAATCGTCCAAACATTCCTGATCTCGTTACCTTCGTATTCTGCTTTCTCTGTCCAGAGTCCAATCTGCACACCATCCTGCGCTTCCCCGGTTGGTGCATCTCTTGGTGGTTCCACGACCTTTGCCAAATCTGCATTCGGCGTTGCCCATATTAGCGCCGGAATTAGAAATACTGTGAGTAGGCTGAATGAATTTCTCATTTCCAAGGCGAACGTCGAATTCCACACATCTGCTAGCGGCGGCGCCAGTCGGATTCAAGGTAAAAGGTTTTTACCAAGGTTCAATCTCCGACTCTCCGGCGCATGCTCTTGAGTCTTGGGATCGGCCGAGATGAGGTGAAACTGGCGACGCGGAGCCGGAAAGGACTATGGCGAATGAGCGGCAACAGCATGCTCCAGCGGGGCATGACCAATCGCTGGTTAACCGAACAGGGACTGCCCTCGATCGCCCAACAATGGATCAACATTCGCTACCCTGACCAAGTGACATGACATCTCGGAACCGCCCGGTGCGGACCCACATGCCGGGTGGTGTGGGGGGAGCGGGTTCAGTCCCCGTTCCTACCCGATTAGGCACTCGCCGCTGTCAGTCTAAAATCCCTCAAGACGCTTCTGATTCTTCTTATCGGCAGCCGCTGCAGCCTCAGTGTTGTAGTTGAGTATCGTCTGAATATAATCCTCGGATACTAAGGTGACTTGATTTCCAGTGCTTGAAAATATTGCGTATGCTTTGCCATCAGCCCGATACCAAGATGCCTTGGGTGTAGCAGTGCGTTTTCCGAGTCGCTCAAAGACGTTCCTTGGTTCGTCGTCGGAAATCCAGCGGCTCCCAGATACGTTCACCTTCAACAGCTCGGCGATGTATTCCGGAGGGAATTTTCTGGGGGCAGAGGATCCTTGAAGGGGTTGGTAATAGATATATCCACACTTTTCGCCGATGAAGTTCGCAGAGATCCGAATCCCATTCTTCTCGAAGTGCCAATTTGCCTTAATCGGGGGCTTAATCCCGGTATTTCCAGCAGTGACGTTTCGCCCTTTTCCGAAGCGTGCCTCTAGCTCCTTAAGAGTTTCGCCCAATCGGGCATCGGCTGGCGAGGCTGCGAGCACCGTCATCGTAAGAGTGACTATGCCAAGTATTTTCATGAGAACAGGAGTAGCGATTGTTATTGCCTAACAGTGTTAATGACCCGCACCCGTTAGGGTGGAGCATTCCATTAAAGAACTAGCTTCTCTAGATTCTACAGATGGCGATTTCACGGCGTCAAGCCAAGACCGAGACATAGCCTACCCAGTCGCCTCAGCAAGACACTTCACTCCCACCAGATCTCTATCACCAAGGACGATGATCAATAGTGCGATCGCAAGATTCGTCTGCGCGCGACCATCATCTCCCTGCTAAGAATCGCTCTAGGTAGAATACCGGTCGGGTGATGATTGGAGCTGTCCTCGTTGGGCATATAGTAGGGCGAGCATCGCTCTCTTGCTGATCTCCGCGCTAGGATGTTTCACTTCCAGCGTCAGCGCCACCTTCAACCGCCGTCAATGCCCAATCGACCAAAAACGTTTCTGCTATTCTCTGGCAGTTCCGCTTGGTCAATGGAAACTCTCAAGCGATCCACCCCCGAACCGAAAAAGTCTGTATCCACGGTGATCGTCACTCCATTCTCACCGTCGTTCGCCCGGAACCACTCGGACAGATCCGTGCTGAATTCGATGAAGGGACCGAAAACAGCATTCGCGTCGCTCCGGCGCGGAAGGGTAATAGTTAGCGCACTACCGGCCACCGATGGCTCCGGAAGAACGTTCTCGGCAAATGTCTTAGGACTCCCGTCGATGACAAAGGCAATCGCATTGGCAATACCGTCCCCGTTCGGATCCTGAAAGGGGCCGATCTTCGCCATATCAGTCTCGCCAGGGAAAAATCCTGCGATCCATCCATCATAGGCGTTGCTTCCGCCGTCAAAATTGAAGACATAGGATGCTCCAGCAAGGAGTGCCGAATCGTCGGATTGGTCGCCATCGACACCATCGGCGTCACTGCTCTCGAAGGGAGCACCAACTATGATTGTTTGGTCAGATAGCGCCACGGAAAAGCCGAAGAGATCGCCATCGACTACGTCGAAGTCATTGATGAATCTCGCCCCACCTGGATTGGAAGCTTTCAGGTAGGCATTCTGACTCCAACCCTGTGCATCCCGCGTAAAAACGTAGGCGGCCCCTGAGGATACTGCATCGTTATCCGTCTGATCTCCACCAACCCCATATGCAGAGCTGTCTTCTCTAAAAGCGCCGACGATCATTGTGCTTTCAGAGATGGAAACCGAGAAACCGAAGCCGTCGTCCTGCTCAGAGTTCGAGGCTTTCACGTAAGCCTGCTGGCTCCACGTGCCGGCAGAACGCGCATAGACATAAACCGCACCTGAATTGCGCGCACTGTTGTTTGCCTGATCACCGTTCAC
>JBCDBW010000016.1:0-52468 GCA_039182965.1 Verrucomicrobiota bacterium | reverse complement strand
TGGCGGCATGGGAAAGCGACGCCGAGACATCTGTGAACGCATACGGTACGCCGCAATCCAATAACGAACTCAGGCGGTATGATTGAGCGTTCAAGGTATGGCAGGATTCTACAACCAAGAGATACTCAGATCCGGACGTCATCAACATTCTTGGTGCCTATCCAGGGCAACTCATGGTAGAGGACTTTGATATGGAGTGGGTCATGGTAGCCGATCAATATGGACAGGACTACGCTGTCCGGGACAAGACCTCAGAGTTGATGAGTTTCCCTTTCTCAAGCATGATGGAACGTATTGAAGACAAGGAGCATGACTTGATTCATGGCGTGTATCACGTTCTGAAGCACGAGGTCGAAAACGGCGAGTGCAAGTAATGAACCAACAGCGAACAAGACGGTGCTGGACAACCGGTCCCCCGACCCGAGTCGGAGTGATCAGCGTGGCTATAACCTTTAACCTGCAGTCGAAGTAGCGCCGCCGGTTGCCGGTGCCAGCCCTTTGACGTTACACAAAAAAATGAAAGAAATAGAGATTCAAACCTCGAGCAAGGTAGAAGGATTTTTCCTAAAGCTGTTTAACCATCAGGTAAGGAATTGCGGAATCACCATTGCGCTGGCCATCATCTGGACTGTTATCTTCTTTATCGCGGGTGACTCGAGACCTATTCTGATCGATCTTTTCATGGTCCTATCGTGGTTTGGTGTCTTCCAAAGTTTTTATTTGAAATCGTTGTTCAAGATGTTTTCTCGAGAGATCGAAAGGAAGCGGGTTTCGTAGGGATGAGCATTCTCATGAATTCAAGGGGGCCGAACAATTCGGTGTATGCGATATGAACCGCTCCTCCCTTGCATTCAGCTTCCGATGACTGGCTTCTGTGAGAAATCCCCGCTTCCCCCTGATCGCCCGGGCATTCGCTGAAAATGTCATGAAACGTCTCTTGAGTAAGATCTTTGGAACATCGCCCCCAATCCGGATAGTTGATTCTGATTTTGGAACGATTTGTTACGACGAACCGGGCGAGCTTCAGACTTGGGGATATTGGCAGATGGAAAGCCATTGGCGAGGCGGCGATGTTTCGTCGGCATGCATTCCGGGAGATGAGAACGGACCGTGGGAGAGGGAGCGAAAGTTCATCCTGAGCAAATTTTCGAATCAAGACAAGGTGTGGCAGATCTGCGAATCTGCTGTCTTCGAACAGGCCTCGCGATTCGTCGATGATCTGACCCTTCAATTAGTCCGAAGTCGAATGAGACTAACGACGATCAATACAAATCCGAGAGAGACCGATCATTCAGAATGGGAGGCGGGTTTTGATGGCCCGACGGAAAATCCCTCGATCTATGTCCTAATCACCCTTTCAGGCGTCGAGATTCTGCATACGACCGTGGACACCTGAAAGACCAACTGAAGTTGAACGGGGCGTCGCTCGTGATTCATGAGCCGCCTCGAGCGGAAGACTCCAGGACGATTAAAATATTAAGAATGGCGGAAAGAGAATTCAAATTCAACGGCTTCGAGCGTGAGCATCTGATTCAACTCGTTCATGGTTATTGGAAGGGAAATGCCTCAGTCCGTCTAGATGGGGAGAGTATCTACGAGAGACTGTTTGATCTTTGCGACTTCGGTTTCGATGCGCCATTCGAAGCTGATGGAGTGCAAGGTATGGTGAAGGTTCGGGTGCGCTTTGGAAGTATCTATCGATACTCGGTCGAGATAGCAGGCATCGATTATCCTATGAGTTGACGTCCGAATTGTTTTAGAGCCACTTCTCAACACAAGAGGGTCAGAACGAAAGAAGACGCTGAATCCAAACTCTGACCCGCTGTGGGACAGAACGGAGGGCAAGTGATTATTGATGAAATAAGGAAGCGCGCTTTGCACTTGAGCGGCTGCGGGTTGACGTTGATGTTCTGCCGGAAAATTGAATGCCAACACTGATCCTGTCACCGACACACCATTCTGAGTCAAGGATACTCAGGAAGGCCGCTCAGGGGTTGGGTTGGTCGACCTTTCGATTTCAGGGTGACGGACTCCCGGCGTTTTACTCGGGTGAATCTGTCGATAGTGCCATTTATTGCACGGTGCCGAATGCGTTCGTCGTGGCACGGCAATTGGACTCGTTTTTGCTTGGGTGCAGCAGCAATTGGCTCCCTGATTTGCCCGAGGAATTCCTGAAGAGAACGGTCATGTTATGCCCCCTGATGGAAGCCAAGCGCGAGGAGCTGCGTCGTTTCATCAAGCCCGCGTTGGGTAAATCCTTTGAAGCGGCAGTCATGACCGGGTCTGACCTGGACTCGGTGGCATCGCATCTACCAGACGACCTGGAAGTGCATGCGGCCGAGGTTGTTGAATGGGAGGTCGAATATCGGTGCTTTGCCGCTGATCAGGCGGTAAAGACCCTGAGCCCATACCGGCGAGGTGAGACTATCTTTTCCGGCTATGATCGTCCACTGGCCGGGCCGCATGAGGAAGAGGCGGAAGCTCAGGGGTTTGCGAACTCCGTCGTTGAAGCGGTTCGATGCCCTCGCGCCTTTGTATTGGATGTCGGGAAGATCAAGGGGCGCGGCTGGGCGGTGGTCGAGTCCAATGAGTGCTGGGGTGCAGCAATTTACGGATGTGCGCCGCCGGCAGTATTGGAAGTTCTTCTAAAAGCGAATGTCTCGCGCACCGCGGCAACGGAGGAAGATCGCTTGTGGGATTACGCTAAGCACTATTTCCGTGCTTGTCCCCACATGAAGACTGGTTAATTGGAGACCAAGATTCGATGAGAAGAGGGTGAGGTGCATTTGCGGATCGGTAGATTCATCGCTGATGAAGCCTTAAGCATCCATATTTGGCGGTTAGAAAATCGGCTTTGCGTATGAGGGACTTGGAGTGTGCGGTGTGGCTGATCCTCTCGGGGCGTTTCAATTTGGTTTGGGATAAAGTGGAGAATTGGTAGTGGTGTGATTTGTGGATGTGTCAGGTACGCTCGAGGGTGTTCACGCGTTTCAAGAGGGGCAGCGCGTATTCCCCGAGCATATCGTCCAGATCCCAGAAACGGTGGAGCGGGTCCCCTTCGAAGTGACCGACGAGGAAGAGCATGAGCACGTTGAACAGTTCAGCCAGCTCGGGGCGTTCGTTTTCCATGAGGTCTTCGACCAGGTGATTCAGGGTGAACTGGATGCGGAGGAAATTGGTGAAGAGGAGAAAGAACGAGTTCACGTCGGGCATGTCGGAGCCTTCCGAAACCCCGTCGAGAATTTCCTGATTGAGGTGGAAATCCTGTCGCTCGACAAAATCGTCGAGAAACCGGGACACCGTTTTCTCCACGCTTTCTTTTAAGTCCTGGTGGCAGGCCACCTTTCGGTATTGCCGCGGATACTTCATCTTGAGAAGGAGACACACCCGATCGACAAGACTCTGCTTCAGTTCCTCGCTTTTGGTGTAGGCGGCGATGGTTCTTCTGAGGCTTCTGACAAAGTATCCGAGGTCTACCCAGGCGAAATCGAGCTTGGCGGGGTTTTCCTCGAATATGGAAGAAGAGGGCAGGAGCTCGCGCTCCTTCGGATTGTCGATCTTATACTTATACTCGACGCAATCAGCGGTGAGTTCGGCGACAATGGGACCGAGAAGGGCTTGAATCCGCAGGCGAATCCACTGATCCATGTATCGCGTGGCGAGGATCTCGTCGTATCGGATTTCGCCGTGCATGGTGAGATACATGAGGTCGAGCAGGGAAACGACATTGCCATCTGGGAGGGTGAGGTGTTCGTTGGCATCGACCGGTGTCTTGAGGCTTTCCATGGTGTCGTAGAGTTGCCCGAGGCGGGTGAGGTCTCCTTGCCACATGTGGCCCCAAGTGTCGTGGATGAGGTATTTCTCGATTTCCCGGGTCCGTTCGATCGTGGTGGTGGAATTCAGGCCTGAAATGATGTCGGGTTCACTCCAACCGAGTTCGGCGGAGAGGGAGGAAACGAGCTCGGGATTTGCATCGCGAGCGTCGAAGGAGCTGAAGGTGGGGAAATGACTGAAATACTGGAAAGCGAATCGTCCGGTCAGCTTTCGCCATGCCTCGACGGCTTCGGCATCGATTGCTGAATCTCTCGGCTCGATGTCCTGCTTCGCGGGGATGCACCAGTAGAGACACGTGCGCGTGATGATCATCTCGACCTCGGTTTCGCGGAGCGGGTTCTGCGGAAACCAGTCATCGAAGACGGCTTTGATTTCGGACCGGGAGCGCGGGCGGCCGTCTTCGTCGAGCACTCTCCGTCTCACGGCATCGACCAGGATGCGGCGTTGTTTGAGTCGTTGGGTGGAGTCGGCATAGGCGGTTTCAATTTCCCTCTGGCAGAGCTCGCTGATCCCGAGTTCATTGACGAGTGTCTCGTAGATGGACTTTCGCTTTGCGTCGTCGAAGCGGCGTGCGTGGAACTTGGGGAGGGTGACGAGGGGAATGGTCGTGGCTGTTTCCTCCATGGAACCGACGGTGTCGGGATAGAGAGCTTCCAGTCGGTAAGCTTTCAGAAAGGTGGTAAGAACGGAGGGGTCGGGAGTGGTCGGCAGTTCGCCCTGCAGCTTGTGTCGAAGCTGTTTGGCGAGGGAGCGTTCGTTTTCGAAGAGACGGGCGCTGTGTTGGTGCTCGCTTCCCATCTCGTCGTAGGAATCGACATTGAGCAGATCTGTCAGCTTGCCAATCGCAAGGAAGAGCGCGGCGTAATCGTCGGCGAGGCCGCGGGTGAGGTCGTCGTCAATGTCGGAAAAGAATTCCATAGGCGTGGCAGAGCTTGTCGTGGTCCGCGCTGATTTACTCCATTGCGATTTCTCTTGTTTCGGTGGGAGACTCCGTCTCTCCGAAAGTATCTTTCCATTCCGAGCTCATTCGTTGGCGCACGCGATCGGCGATGGCGTGCTCGCGTTTGAGGCGGCTGATGGCCTCGTCGAGTTGAAGGTGTGAGCCGTCCTCTCCGCCGAGCCCGACGGAGGGATTGAGGAGGGTGCCGAGGTTCTCCCAAGTATTGTTGAGCAGGTGCCAAGCTTCGTGCACGCGTCCAGCGACCTCTTCCCTTGCGGCCTCGAGGTTCTTCTGCTGTTCCTCGGTCAGTGGGATGACCGGGTGTGACAGCCGTTTGTCAAACTGAGAGAGCCGATGCAGTTGGTCGGCGACGCCGAAGACGATTGAGTCGATGAGAGATTCGATTTCTTTTTTTTCGGTAGTGAGTTCTGTCCCGTCGTTATGAATCGCGTCTTCCATTTTCTGCTTTCGTTCGAGAAAGCTCGCGAGTGTCGTTGCGTATTTCCTGTGTCCATTGTCCTGGAGATACCGGATTTCCTTCAGGAAGTGCTTATCCTGGGCCTCATTGCTTTCGCGCACGATTTCGGCGATGAGCTTGTTCTCAAGCTTGGAATGATGAGTTTTCCAAAAGCTCGCGATAGCGGCGGTGACGGCGACGGTGAGTCCGGCGAACCAACCCGCTCCCAAATCGAGGAAGGAGAAGGCACCGACAACGGGGAGGTAGGGAGCCCAGGTGACCGGGGATTCGAGCGCGAGCTTCCATTTCTTGGCCCGGAGACGCGAGCTCGGGATGGGAAATGTCGGATCGGGTCTATCCTGATTCGGCGGCATCACCCAAAATTAGTCGATCAAGTATCCTCTGCCAGATAAATTCTTGCGCGCCGACAGCGTCGTTTCCATGAGCGAATGCCTTCTCCTTGTTCTCGAACGACCGGTTCATCGCCGCCCATTCCGACGGCATAGATCCGGTTCTTATCGACGGCGCCTTTTGCGATCATGAGATCGCGGATGGCATCTGCTCTTTCCTGGGACAATTGGCGATCGAGTTCCGGGTCCGAACCCGGACTGACGTGGGCCTGCACAATGATGCGGTGCCCAGGGTAGTGAACGAGCTTTTGGGATGCTTCCATGAGCGCGAGTTGGAACTCTTCCTCAATTTGCGATTGTCCGACTCCGAACGTGACCGGTTCCTCGAGGAGGGTTCCGGATTTTCTATCGTAGAGAGTTTCCCACTGATCGCGGGTCAACGGCCGGAAGAATCGTTTCATGGGCTGAACCTCCTGTCCATTGGCGGCGAGGGCGGTGGCGTTATTTCCGCTTACCTGATCGACGAACCCGCTGTTGATGACGAGGCGAGGATTGCCGCTGAAGGGATCTGAGTTCAGGTCTCCGACATCGACGAGAATGCGTGTGATATTTGAAACCGCATCTGTGAACCGGAGATCCCGGGAACCCGACATCATCTCGCGATTATCCTGAAGATTGAGAAAGCGGATGCCGCTCAGCATCGCTTCGGCATCGGCTTTCGATTCGCCGCTGTCTTCTTGAGCGAGCTTGGCGAATTCGCCGGGTGTAGAAATGTATTCGTTCAGGGTTTCGAAATAGAGTCTGGTGACGGTTTGAACGAGAGCGGGTTTTTCGGAAACGAGGTCCCGAGAGGCGATCGCGACGTCGTAGATAATGCCACGGGCTTGTCGCGTATCCATGAGCCTTTTGGAATCGGGGATTTCGCGAAGAGCCTTGGAGACGAGGGGTTCCCAAAGCACTGCAAAATTTGCTTTGCCATCTTTGAGTTGGGCGTAAGCGGTCGTGGCATCTTCGGTGCGGAAGGAGGCGAGTTTGGGTGTGAGGGCATGGAGTCCGAAGTGAGCGATCTGGGATTTCAGGAGGAACTCCGAAGGAGAGAATCCAACGAAGGCTCCGTGAATTTCTTCTCCGTTGAGATCATCGACGCTTTCGATGTCGCCTGCGGCGAGAAGGGCGTCTCCACCGTATGACTCGTCGATCCCGAAAATGATCACGGCGGGATAGTTGGTCGACTGCGCATTGACGAGAAAG
Source organism: Verrucomicrobiota bacterium (assembly GCA_039182965.1). GTDB lineage: Bacteria > Verrucomicrobiota > Verrucomicrobiia > Verrucomicrobiales > DEV007 > JBCDBW01. Next base: position 45,636 of record JBCDBW010000016.1, on the reverse strand, counting down.
CTGTCAATGGTCGCGCAAACGAAGTCGAACTCGCCTGAGTCGAGCTTCTCAAAGCGCTTCTGGAAATCGGCTTCCGTTTTGAACGTCAGGGCGATGCCCTCTTTCTCGAGGGTCTGACGGAAACGGGGAGAGCGGAAAATCAGGTAGCCGAGCCACTCATCTCCTCCGACGGTGATGTAGTGTTCTATTTTGGCGGCGTCGCTCGTGCGTGTGAGCTCGTTTTCCTGCGCCCATTTGGTCCGCATGGGCTCAGAGAGCTTCCAAGCGATCATGGCCAGGAGGAGAAAGACACATACAAATACAAAGAACTTCCGCATGGTCTTTCGTTGCTTGCCCTCTATTCTGAATCTCGGATCGGTGCTGGCGGGGTTACGATATCCGCGTTGAGAATGACGGTGAGATCTTGATCGCTGATTTCCAGATCGTCGGCGTTTCCGACTTCTGCATCGACCTGCGATAATCCGGCGATGAGTTCTTTCTCGTTGTTGGCGTCGAAATATTGGGTGGTTGCCTGGGCGAGATAGTCGCCCTCGCCTTTGAATCCGATGCCCACCACCTCCACGATCGAGTCACGCAGCTTCGTCACTTCGGCGAGGACGGCCCGGTTGCCACCGCGGTCGACGGTTTCTGCTCCATCAGTGAAGACCACGACGACATGGCGTTCATAGGGGGAGAATTCCTCACGTCGTTTCTCGATCTGGGCGCGAATAATGCGCAGACAGTCGGCGATGGGAGTCTTTCCGTCGGCGCGGACGTTGGCGACGGCATTGCGGATGGCTGCTTTATTGTTTTCGCCGAGGGGGACTGCGAGTTGGGCTTTTCCATTCTGGAAGTAGACGAGTCCGAGGGTGTAGGACTCAGGGAGGTTGTCCAGCCAGGTTTGGAAGGCGCGCTGGGCCTGTTCCAACTTGCGGTCTTCGGCCATTGAACCGGAGCTATCGAAAACGATGGAAATTGCGGTCGCGGTTTGGCTGTCTCGTTCTTGTGTTAGCGCGAGGTCGAGTTCATCGGCCTTTACGGCTGTGAAGCTGAGTGCGAGGAGCGTGAGGGTAGTGAGATACTTCATAAGAAGGAAGGGAGAAGCGTGAGGATCACTGGAGATCGTCGATGCCGAAGTCGAGTGGGATTTCAGCCTCGACGGCGTAGATATACATTTCACCGCGCATGTTTGCGGAACGTTCTTCGGGGGTGGTTGGTTTCGCGTGGATTGGGTCTGAGATGCCCATGCCTTTGACGTCGAAGCGGGAAAGGTCGATCTCGTCGTTGGTCAGTCCCTGGGCTTCGCGCAGGTATTTGGCGTAGGCTCGTTTCATGGCAAAGGCGCGTTCGTAGCTGAGTTGATTGGCGGAATTCACGACTTGCTCGAGTTTTGGCAAGGGCAGTTCTTTGAAGTCGTTCGTGCCCGGGACACGGCGCTTGTAGGTTTGATCTCCCTGGTCTCTTTTCGCGACCACGAAGGCGTAGAAAAAGTTGTCGGCGTGTCCTCGCAGTTGAACCACGGCTCCACCGTATCGGATGACTTTCTCGTGCAGCGTGTCGAAGACCTCCCGGTGATTTTGCCACTGGATCTCCGAAGCATTTGCGGGGAAGAGAAACTCCGAAGAAAAGAGTAAGCTGGCATCCTCGCTCTCGGCGGCTTCCCGGACCATCTGGGTCGTGGCGAAAGTCGACTGTGTTTTCCTCTCGGCGGGGGTGGTGTCCGAGCCGAAGTCGGTGGCAAAGTTCCAACCGGCCACTTCGGGAACGGAGATCGCGGCGACCATTCCCGTCGCTTCGTAGTAGGCCTGGCTGCGTTTGCTGCTGGCCACGAATCCGACGGGGTTTTTATCGTTGCTGAAGAAGTCAATGTTTCCTGAGGTGCCCGCGAGTTCGAGGTCTACACCCACCCAGGCGATGTAATCGTTCACGGCGCCTTCATCGAGGAGAAAGATCCCGGCGAGGGGTGAGCACTTCTTTTTGAAGGCGTCGAGCTGGGCTTTGTCTGCGTTTTGCTTTTTCGCGATATTGGCCAGCTCATCCTCGAATTTCTTTTGTTGTTCGAGCTGGGTTTTGACGAAGCCATGGACTACTTCACGGTGGTCCTTGAGGAAGTCGGCGCGGACGGCATAGACGTCTGCGATGACCCTTGAAGCGGTTCTTGTCGTGAGGATGGGTTTGGCTCCTTTGACGCTGTCCTCGGCTCCGGTTCCGACAGCGCCGCCGGCGGTGAGGGTGAGGATGTCGGGGAAGATGCAGGCGGCTCCTGCGAGTGATGGGTCTTCACGAAATGCGCTGGCGGGGTCGTGAGCTCGTCCATCGGCAGCAACTTCCTCATTGAAAGTGATTTCACTGACGAACTTGAGGTCGACATCTCCGGGGGCGAGACCGGCATCCTCGAGGAGGACTTGGACGAGATCGACGTGTGGACCGGAGGCTTGGACGACGATCGATTTGCCTTTCAATTCGGAGAGGTTGTCAATGTCCTTGGCGACGAAGCCATCGGCTCCCGTGGACCACGAGAGTTGAAGGATTAAGACGGGTTCGTATTCGGGACCGAACTCGCTTACGGCTTCCGAGACGAGGTTAATCATGCCGACGGTGCCCCGGAGGAAGGGAGAGTGCCCGGAGAGATAATTTTCCACCTGCTGGTCGAAGTTATCGACGAGTTCGAGTTTGGCGTTGATTCCCATTGCTTTGGCGAGGGCGGAGTTTGAGTTGGGATCGAGTCCGTCGTTGCTGGTGACGGTGACTCCGTCGGCAGCCCAAGTGATGAGGGGGATATTGATTGTTCCGCGGGTGAGGTCTACTTTCCCCGGTCTAAGGTCCTTGAGGAAGGGAGAGGCCGAGTAGGGCCGTGCCGGTTCTACAAAGGCGACGTCCCCAAGGGAGGTGGCGGGGATGGCGGTAGCCGTCAAGGCGGCGACTGCCGAGAGAAGGGTGATTGAGGTAGGCGGCTTCATGATGAGAAAGATGACGGAATGTTACGGCAATACCAAGGCGCTTTCGATTATAAAAGCCTGAGGGCATTGTAACCTGCCGTGGAGCGGGCGAAGCGGGCTCGGGTCTTGGTAATGCCGTGGTTGCGAGGGTTGAAGCGGTGAGGTATCGGGCGGCTGGGGTGGACCTTGGTGTGGTATTTGGAACAGGCAGGAGAATCCGTTTCTCCGTCCATTCATTTGCGGTGGTGATCGGTCCCTAGCTGAAGGAATCGTAGAGCAGCTTGAGGGATTTGGGGATGGCAGTGAGGGGATCTTCTTGGCCTTCGAACTCGAGGGAGATGTATCCGCGGTAGTTGGCCTGGTGCATGATTTGGGCGATGCGGGGGTAATCGAGCTCGAGGGTATACCAGGTGCCGCCGCCGAAATAGGTTTTGGCCTGGAGGAGGATCGTTTGGGGGGCGAGGAGGGTGAGTTGGTCGTATGGGTTTTCGAGGAAGTTTCCGGTGTCGAGAGTGACTTTGAGCCAGGGGGAGGCGATGGCATCGACGATGCGTTTGACGCCCACGGCGGTGCGGCCGAGGCCCCAGTGGTTTTCGAGGCCGAGAGTGACGCCGCATTCTTCCGCTTTGGGAATGAGCGCGGCGATGGAATCGATGACCCAAGCGAATCCTTCTTCATCGGTGTAGTCGGGGAGCGGGTCTTCGATGCCTTTGTTTTCCATGAGGTGGTCGAAGTTTTTTGAGGTGCCCCAAGTGCCGGTATTGATGCGCATGGTGGGGATGCCGAGTTGATAGGCTTGTTCGATTTGCGAGAGAGTCTTTTTGATATTTGCTTGCCGTTTTTCTTTGTCCGGGGAGAGGAAGCCTTGGTGAGTGGAGAAGCCCATGAGATCAAGTCCGAGGGTGAAGGCGTGTTGTTTGATTTTTTGGAGAGCGACGTTGGACTGATCCTCCATTTGGACCTGGAGGATCTCGACGCCGTCGAAGCCCATGTCGGCGGCGAGCTCGAGGCATTTGTGGATGGGGCGGAAATCGTCGCGGCGGAAGCCCCAGAAAGAGTAGGTCGAGACGCCGATGGGATTTCGGATCTTCTGAGTTTTTTCGGTTGCGTCGGCGGCATGACCGGGGAGGGACGTGGCCGCGAGGGTGACGCCGGAGCGGAGGAGAAATTGGCGGCGGTTCACGGGGTCAGCATAGGGTATCCGGGCGGTGAGGGAGAGCGAAAATTCGAGCTTGCGGGAGTGGAGAGGTGGCGGTGAAATTGGGATGGCCGCGAGGGGAGCGTGGTATTGAATGAAGGTTCACTTACATGCGTCTTGTTGGAATGAGGAGCGGATGTTGCCGTATTTTTTTCGGCACTACGATTCCGTGGTGGATGAGTATTTCATTCATGACAATGATTCTTCGGACCGATCCTTGGAGATATTGGCGGCGCATCCGCGGGTGACCGTTTTGCCGTTGGTATTGGAAGGTGACTCGATGTGTGGGGCGGCGTTTGAAATGATTAACGATCTTTGGAAGGGGAGTCGCGGGAATGCGGATTGGGTGGCGGTTTGTAACATTGACGAATTTTTTTGGCATCCGGATTTGCGGTGGTATTTGGAAGCCTGTCGTCGCAGAGGGATTACTTATTTGCCGTCGCGGGGATACAACATTGTTACGGATGAGTTTCCGAGTCCGGGTGAAGACCTCGCGGCGACGTATCGCATGGCAGTCCGCAGCACGAACTTCGACAAACCAAGTTTTTTTCATCCGGATGAGATTGTGGATTCAGGATTTGGAATGGGACGACACACGGCGGAACCGAAGGGGAACGTTGTCGTGCCACGGGACCAAGAGTTGCTGCTATTGCACTTCAAGCACTTGGGACTGGAGTATGTTTCGAAGCGGCACGCGGAGTTGCATGAGCGGATGCGTCCGAAAGACGTCGAGAAGAAGTGGGGATTTCACTATGACGCGGATCTTACGAAGCGGAATTACGCGGCGAATCGGGAAGCGGCGAGACATTTGAGTTTGCCCCATCGGGGGAGGGGGCGAAAGGGGAAGTGGAAGCGACGGATACCGAGAGTGGGTTAGAGGAAGTCGAAGTCCTTGCTGGAGACTTTTCTTTGGGTGGCAGGGTTGCCGGTGTGGATCGTCCAGGGCTCGGTGTTTTTTTTGAGGTAGGAAGTGGAGCCGGTGAGTGTGCCCTGGGCGAGCCGGAGATTGGCTTCGATGAGGGTTTTGGAGGCGAGGTAGGAGTGGGAGCCGATCGTGCAGCGACCCGAGATGATGACGCCGGAGCCCATCCAGACGTGGTCTTCGATGGTGGAGTGGTGTCCGATGTGATTGTGGCACCAGATGACGACATTGTTTCCGATGCGGACGAAGGGTTGGATGTTTGTGTTTTCCAGAATGAAGCAATTCTCGCCGATTTCGTTTTGGCAGGTAATGGCTTTTGACGAAACGTATGAAATGAAGGGGTAGCCTTTTTCTTTGGCGGCGAGGTAGAACTGCTCTCGAAGGCGATTCATGGACCGGCCGCTCATGGGGACGAGGAAGTGGTGGTCGTCGGGTGGAAAGCGATCCTGAATCTCTTCGAATGGGATGAGAGGGAGGCCGAAGGCGGCATCGGATTTGCACTGGTCGTCGGTGACGGAGAAGGCGACGACTTCATGAGGGGAGTCGTGAGTGAGGTAGTAGAGGGCCTGTGCCGCGTAATCGCGTTGACCGAAGATGATTACCTTAGCCATGGGTCAGGTGTTGAGGGTTTCGGGCCGGAATTGGCATTCGGTGAGGCGATGGGCGAGTTCTTCCTGGGACTGAAACATCAGGGCATCGATGATGGAGAGGCGTGGGATGAAGGGTGTTTTGAATTGCGGGTAGGGGACGGGGATGTGTTCGAGGAACGTGAGCTGAATTCCCTTTTGGTGGAAAGCGTCGTCTTCGTAGAGATCCCGACCGCCTTCGGCGTTGATGTAGGTCGAGGCGTGTTCGTGTTTGCAGAGGGCGAGGATGCGGTCCTGCGCGCGGAGGCCGGGGTCGATAGGGATGGCGGAGGACGAGACGAGAGGCGTCTTGATCCCGAGGTATTCATTGAGCTGGGTGAGGGATGTTTTGATGAAGCGGGCGAGGTTTCCGTGGGCGGAACCGATGAGGTTTTCCAAGAGGGGGGAAATGGATTCGAAGTGGGGGGCGGCTCGGTAGGTTTGAGTGAGTCGTTTCAAGAGTTTGGGTTGCCATGGGGGATCGTTCGCGATTTCGATCTCATTGATGAGGCGATTCTGGCTCACGTCTTGCACGGGGATCGTGAAGGTGGCGGCACCATCGGGGCTGAGGAATTGGTTTCGATTGATCCAGCCGCGCACGATGAAATTGACATCATCGAGAAGGACAAAGCGATCGACGGCGTGGATGAGCTGGAAGTATCCGAGGTAGGGGAAGGCGTAGGGCTGCATGATCGCGATCTTCATGGTCGTTAGGCGAGGTGCTGATCGAGGGCGGCGACGACGCGATGGATGTCTTCTGTGGTGAGTTTGAGGTGGAAAGGGAGGCCGATGAGTTCCTTGGCGAGGGTGCATGTGACGGCGAGCTCGCCGGCGCGGGGGTAATCGGCGAAGGCGGGATGTTCGTGGAGAGGCGGGTGATACCAGCGGCGGGATTCGATGCCGTCTTTGGCTAGGGCATCGACGAGAGTTTGATCGACCGTTTGATTGGGGAGGCGGACGACGAAGACGGAGCGGGTCCAGAGGGTTTCTGGGTTGTGAAGCGCGACGCGATCGCCGAGCGTTTCGGTAAGTGAGCAGGCATAGGTTTCGGCGAGGAAGGTTCGCTGGGTTTGAGAATGCTGCCAACGCTGGAGATTTGCGAGTGCGACCGCGGCGTGGTATTCGCTGAGTTTGGAATTGGTACCCGGCGAGATGATGGTGCCTGGTTCACCGACGAACCCGAAGTTTGAGGTTGTTCGGATTGATTCGATGAGCTTGGCGTCATGAGCGGCGACGAAGCCGCCTTCACCTGCGGAGAGCGTTTTTGTCGTGTGGAGGCTGAATGCGGTGACGGTCGTGTTACCAATGGATTGATTTCCGAAGGCAGACGCGGCGTCGATGAGGACGGGACGGTTTGTATTCGAAGTGAAGTCGTCCCAGGGAAGGGGATTGATGGGATGCCCGAAGATGGCGACGGGGAGGGCGGCGGCGAATGGGTTGGGAGTCGATTGGGCGAGACCTGGGGAGAGAGTCCACGTATCGGGATCGACGTCGGCGAAGACGGGCGTGTGGCCGGCGCGGATGACCGCGGTGGCGGTGGCGGGGAAAGTGAGGGAAGGAATAAGGATGGGTGAATTGGGGGGGAGTTCGAAGGCGAGGAGTGTGAGTTCGAGGGCGAGGGTGCCGCTTGACGTGGTGACGATTTGGGTAGGGGCATCGTTAGGGCCGGGAACGATTGGAGCGAGATCAGCTTCGAGTTCTTTGGAGAGAGGGCCGAAGTTGGTGAACTGATCGGCGGCGGAGATTTTTTCGAGGAAAGGCGCGAGCTCAGTCGGCGACGGCATATCCGGGCGCAGGAGGGGCAGCCAATCGGGGGTGGTCCCGGATGAGTCGGTCATGGCGGCCAGTCATTCTTCGACAGTTGAATTGTCGTGGGATTCGATCATCTCCATGGCGAGGATCCAGAAGCCGTCGTCTTTGCTCCAATCGACGGATTCTTCTGGGTCGACGGGATCGACATTGTGGATCATGTCGTATCGCCATGCGAGGAGATCTCCGATATCGTAGCAGTGGAAGGATTCGAGTTTGCCGGCGGGTGTTTTGAAGGAAGCGCCACCGCTTTGATAGTCGACACCGGGCTGGGAAAGGTTGACGAAGAGTTCGACTTTTTGGGGGAGGTAGGGGTGGCGATGCCAGACGAGGTGACCGCCTCCGGGAGGGTGGCGGAGAATTTTGATGCGGAAGCTGCCGCCGTTGAGCTGGTAATCGGTGCCGGCGAGTTGATTTTGGAAGTGGCACATGGCTTCGGCCAGGGGGATGAGGCATTCGTTTAGAGCGTCGGGTAGGGCGGTGAAGTCCCCGAATCCAAACTGGTGGAAAACATGCGGGAGCCGGCCACCGATGGAGCCATCATCAATGCGGTGGAAATTGATGCCGGGTTTGCTTGCGGACACCCCTTGGGGCCAAGGATCGGTGACCTGCGCCCAGGCGAGAACCTCTCGGCGGAGGGCGAGCATTTCTTTGGCGGGGCAGAGCTTGGGAAGGACGACGAGTTTTCCTGTGTCGACACTGGCGGCGAGTTGCTCGACGGGTTCGTCTGGGATGATGGCGCCGTCTCTCCATTGGAAATCGGCGTAGTGGACGGCTTCTTCGACGGTTGCAGTTTCCATGGTGGAGAGTAGAAAGGGCTTATCAATGAGAGAGAAGATTGGACGAGAATTCAACTTTTTTTGGACACTTGCATTCGTGTCCGTTTGCAGGAGCGATCGCTTGCAGATGAGAACGTAGCCCGAGTTTAGACCATGAATTCTGAGTCCTGTCCTTTCGGTCCGTCTTTAGAGCGCTATTGGGGCCGCTTATCGTCCGAGGAGCGTCGATTCTCACTTGATGAGGAAGCCCTGTATTCGTTGGCGATTCAGGAAGTGGCCCTGGAGATTAGCGATGCGATACTGGGTGAATCGGTGGTGGATGCCTTTTGCGGAGCGGGCGGTCTATCGATTGCGATGGCGAGGCGGGGGAAGCGGGTGATTGCGATCGATTGTTCGGCGGAGCGGATTCGGATGGCTCGGGAAAATGCCATGGTTTTCGAGGTTGAGGGCGAGATTGAGTTTATTTGCGGTGATGCATTGCAGTTGGTGCCGGCGTTGGAGGCAGATGCGATTTTACTGGATCCGCCATGGGGCGGGACGGGATACGGTAGACAGGAGCGATTTTTGCTTTCGGATTTTCAGCCGGATGGGGCTGAGCTTTTGGAGGCGGCGTTTGCTTCCTTTCGCGAAGTTGTCATGCGTTTACCCAAGAACTTTTGTTTTCCCGAGATCGAGCGATTAGGGCGATCCTTCCGTATTCAAGAGAATCGAAACCGTGACGAGCTGCTTCACTATTGTGTTTACTTTTTTCAGCAAGCGAACGGAGAGTAGCGAAGTGGTATGCGATCAGGTGGAGTCTTTGACTTTCCTGGCGAGGTCGCGGAAGGAGATGGGATTTGCGAGGACGGGAACGTCGTAGAAGTCGGGATTCTCGTCGAAAATGGATTCCGTGGCGATGTAGTGTTCGGGATCGTCGCCGGCGATCTGGACGGTGGTGTGGCGTCCGGCGGCGGGGACGTGGAGTTTGTCGGCTTGGGAGCCGAAGCTCATGGCGGTATGATCCTCAAGGGAGAGTTGGTCGACGTGGGAGTGGACGGCGATTCCGCCTTTGGGGATATTCAGGCGGCCATATTCGCCTCCGACGATGATGGCGTTGTTGAGGGTGGAATCGGCACCATTGATTTTGGCGCCGATGATGATGGAATTGGTGGGAGTGAGCGTCTCGGGGAGTTCGGAATCGACAATTAGGTTTCCGTTTCGATCAGGATCAGAGTCGAGGCCGTAGAGGGCGCGGGTGGCGGCGCCGCGCGGGGAGTCGGCGATGAGATCGGAAAGGTGTTCGCGCATACGGCTTTGGAGTCCGTAGTCGGCCCAATAGACATCGCCGAAGTCGAAGACTTTGATGGAGAGATCGGAGAGGTTTTTCTTTTGTTTGAGGGTTGTTTTGAATTTCTGCATGCGTTCGAAGAAATCGGGGAAGGCTTTCTCGAGATCGGCGATGCCGGTGAGGCCGAGCTCGGATTCGGTTTGGGCTTCGCGTTGCCATGCGGCTTCATCTTTGCAGTGGAGGGCGATCCAAAAGTAGGGGTCCCAATTGATTTTGCCTTGGGGGTCTTCGAGGACGTCAGCGAAGGTATCGAGGAGGCCATCAATGGCGTCGAAGGACAGCGCGAGGCTGCCGAGATTGACGCGGACAGAGACGTCTTGGTTTTGGAAGGGCTCAAGCCGATTGAGGAGTTTGTCGTGGGCTTGGCGGGAGATCATTTCGAGTTCGTTGGAATCGTGATCGGCGACGATCCATTCCTTATGGGCGGCGAGCTCTGGAGTGGGCTCGGTGCCTTGGCTGAAGCGGATGAAGTCGGATTGGGAGAGATCGTCGGTGCCGAGGTTGAGTGCGGTCCCCGGGAGGATCATTTCGTCGCCCCACTTGATGAGGATGCCTTCGAAGTTTCGTTCGCGGAGGTAATCGATGACTGCGTTCATCGTGCCGGCGGCGAGTTCCCCGACGTTGATGAAATCGCCGGTGTGCGCACTGACCATTGGCGTGGGGAAAGCGGCCTTTCGGCCGTTTAGTTTTTGGGTGAAGGGGCTGAGGCGTGAGCCGGAGCCGACGACCATCATCATGATCGCGACTCCGTGGTGATTTTTTGAAGGGCTGGTATTTTTCCAGTCGCGCCAGGACTGGAGGGTGCCGAGGAAGTTTCCCATGGGGTTGGTTTCGAGGGAGGCGAGGATGGGGGTGTCGCGGGATTGGTTGAAGATGGTGGGGGCGTGCTTTTGGAAGCGGTTGAGCCAGAAGTCGGCATCGTTTTGGTTGCCGGAGACCACGATTGCAAAATCGGGGCCGGCGTTTTTCGCGACGACGGATTGGTTTTGGTGGATGATGGATTGCCAAGACATATTGTTAGTCGCGCAGTTTCGCAGGTACACAGGGGGAGATGGATGGGTAAGGGTATCTTTTGGCGGGGAGAGTGCAAGTAGGGGGCGGGATTGCGCGATCAAGAGGGGGATTGGTCGTCGAAGTCGGGGGTGCGCCAGAGGAGGGAGACGAGGAGGGTGGCGAGGATGAGGCTGCCGATGGCGATGTAGAAGGGGATGCGGATACTGAGGGCCATGAGACTGCCTCCGAGGAGGGAGACGAGGCCGGCGCCGAGGGTGTAGAGAGCGACGGTGACGCCCATGACCCATCCTTGTTCTTTTTCGGAGACGGAAAGGGAGAAGAACGTGAGCATGACGGGGTAATTGACGCCGAAGGCGGCGACAAAGGGGACAATCGAGAGGTAAGCGAGGTTGGGTATGGGGTTCGCGAGGAAGAGGATGAGTCCGGCGGTCATGGTGAGGATGGAACCGGAGACGACTTGTTTTTTGGTGAAGCGGTTGGTGAAGGGAGTGACGAGAAAAGCGCTTGCGAGAGCCATGACGACTCCGAAGATGATGAGGACGATGCTGTTTTGGAGAGTATCGAAATTGAAGCGGCGGAGGAGGTAGTTATTGAGGAAGACAAAGAATGAGTTGAGAGCGAGTTGAGAGCAGAAGAATACAATGGAGAGTTTGCGGACGACGGGACGTTTCGCGGCATGATAGAGTGTGAGGAAGACATCGGTGATTTTGATCGTGACGGGACGGCGTTCGAAATTGAGGTTGTGGAAGAAGAGGATGATGAGGAGGATATTGGAGAGGATGAGGGCGCCTGCGCCGTAGAAGGGGAGTTGTTCCGAGGCGAATTTGCCGAGGATTGAGTGATCGGAGAGGACACCGCCGAGACTGGGTCCGAGGACGAGCCCGACGCTGACGGCGACGAGGATGAGGCCCATGAATTTTGTTTTCTGGGACTCGGAAGTGCTGGCGTCGACGAGGGCGGCCTGGGCGATTGGCTGGTTTCCGGCGGTGAAGCCGGTGAGGATTCGGGAGGCGACGAGGATGGGGAATGAGTTGAGGTATAGGGAGACGATGAGCAGGACGTATCCGAGAAAAGCGCCGGAGAGGCAAATGAGGATGCCTTGTTTACGGCCGATGAAGTCTGAGAGTTTCGCGATGTAGGCGGCGCCGAGGAACCATGAGAAGAAGAAGGCTCCCATGGCGATGCCGAAGTAGGTTTGGCGGGTGTTTTCCGGAGTGTCTTGGGGAAGGAACGTTTCTTTCTCATCCAGAAGGAGCGTGGTGATGACAGGGATGACCACGCCCTGACCCATGACGTCGAGGGCGACGACGAGGAGGAGGGAAAAGGTGGCAAATTTACTCATTAGGGACGAATCAGGCGGGTGGTGGGGTCTTGGGATGTTTCACGAAGATGAGTGTGAAGATGAAGGTGATGGCAATAAGTGCGGTGCCGAGGAAGAACATGGAATGGAGCCCCGAGACGTAGGACTCCCGGATGATGGGGATGGCTTCTTTGAGTTCGGTATTCAGAGGCGGAGGGATTTGGTGAATCGTGCTGGGACCGAGGATGAGGGTTTGGGCTTCGGCGGATTCGGCCTGAGTGAGCGTTATGTTTGCTTCTTTGAGTGAATGATCGAGATGTTTCGCGCTTACGAACTCGAAGACGGCGGTATTGATGGCGAGCATAGCGGCGGCGCCGGCGAGTTGGATCATGAACATGATGCCGCTGATCATGCCGGCCTGGTTCGTGCCGACGTAGGCGATGGCGGCGACGTTGGCGGTGGGCAAGACGGTGCCGACGCCGAAGCCGAAGAGGATATTGGAGAGATAGAATGTGGCGTTCGAGGCGCCCGGATCGACGAAGGCGAGCATGAGGGAGGCTGCTCCTCCTGCGGAGAGCCCGAGCAGAATGAGGTTTTTTTTGCCCAAACGTTTGTTCAAGTTTTCGCTGAAGTAGGAGAAAACGCCGTATGAGACCATGAAGACAAAGACGCGGGTGCCGGCTTCGACGGGGTCTTGCCCCAGGAATTTCATTGCGTATTGGGTGATATAGAGGAGGACGATGAAGAAGAGTTGGCAGAGGATGAGGACGCAGAGGCCGAGGGTGAGGATTTCGGGGCTGCGGAGCACGTTTGGGGGGACGAGGGGATCGGAGGTGTGATTTTCTCGAATTGGGAAAGCGGTCAGGCAGGCGACAGCGAGGACGGCCAGTGTGATGATTCGGGGGCTGGTCCACCCCCAGGAGTCGTATTGGTAGACGACGAGCATCATGGCGATGAGGCCGGTGACGAGGAGGACGATACCGAGGTAGTCGTTTTTGGGTTTAATATCGTCGGTTTGATCCCATGGGATCTTGAACCCTGTCATGATCATCGCGAGGGCGGCCATGGGGACATTGATCCAGAGGACCCAACGCCAGGAGAGGAATTCGGTGAGGGCGCCGCCGACGACCGGGCCGGCGGCGTTTCCGACGGAGCAGGTACCGAAGATGATGGCGAGAGCGAGGGCTTGTTTGTTGTCGCCGAGGGCACCGCAGGCCATGCCGATCATGGAGGGCCAGAGGATGGCGGCGCCGACGCCCTGAAGGACTCGGAACGCGATGACGCTCGCGCCGTTCCATGAGGCGCCGCCGAGGAGGGAGGCGAGGCCGAAGACGACCATTCCGATGAGGAAGAAGCGTTTGCGGCCATAGGCATCTGCGAATTTTCCCCCGGCGACCATGAGGACGGCGAAGGCGATCACGTATCCGTTGATGACCCACTGGACCTGTTCGAGATTGAGGTTGAAGTGTTTTTCGAGGGCGGGGAGGGCGAGGTCGATGGAGGCGAAATCGAGGGAAATGGCGAGGGCGCCGAGGATGATAGAGATGTAGATGAAGAGGGAGGGTTTTGAGGGGGAAGCCTGATCAGAAGATGGGTCGGGCATGGGGACGGCGGGAATGAGATTATGGGGAGGCCATCCGAGTGGGCGGGACAGCCTGAGGAAGCGGCGGTGGCAGATGGGGGATTCTTCTTTGGTTTACAAAAGTTGCTTTTACTCGCTGGGATAGCGTCATGTAGGAGCCCCACACCGCCAGCCTTATGACATCACTGACGATCTCAGTTGGTCGATTCAAGTCTTCTTCCATTTCGAGTCCCAATTCCGTTGCGAGGAGTGTCACTTGGGCGAGAATTCCGACCCCGCTCATCCCGATGAATATCCAGGGGACGGAAGTTCGTTTCTTGAAGAACAGGATAACGAGGGCAATGGACACCGGGAAGCAGGCTGCATTTATGAAGACCCCGATAAAGTAGTTTAATCTCCAACCGGAGAAGCCTGTTTCGTTCTCCAGAACGGGGCCCATTTCATCGAGGACGGAAAAGAAAGTGGAAGTCTCCCAGAATACGATGAAGGGGTAGGCGACGACGCCCAGCATGGGGAGAATGAGCCACCCGCCAATCCCGACACGATCCAGTGATTCAGGCAACCTTGCGGGTGGGTTCCAGAGATAGGCGAGCACGGCGAGGCCGAGTCCGAGGAGAGCGCCCATACCGGCGGCGCCTCCGAGGAGAGCGATGGCAAACGGGGATGTTGATGGATGCGCGGGATCAGCGGCTTCATTCTCCCAATGGGTCAAACTGTAGGACAAATCTTGGTTTACTTGAGACATCGATTGTTGGAACTCTTCGAACTGTTCGGCAGGGACGACGTTCGACTTTGATTTGAATTCGTAGTCGAGCTGAATGCGGGCGTCATTTGTATGGACTTTTGACAGGTAGTTGAAGACGGGACTGGAGATCGTTTTTTCGTCGCTGGTGACATTCCAAGGTTCGGGGAGGTGTAAATTGATTCTCTGTTTGATATGGACGGGGTGGCGCACTTCCATGGGAAATTTTCGGTCTTCTTTTTCGGGATAGAAGAGACTTCCATCGAGATATCGCGGGGGAAAGTCTGCCTGCCACTCTTTGCTATAATTGGTATCTTCGACTGGCACCCAAATTTCGGGGATGCGGTAGTGTTCCGAGATCTCGATACGATTTTCCTTCTCGTTGTCGTGGAAGGTGAGGGGGGACGCGATTTCGAGACCGGGATATTGCGCGGCATAAAAATCGCGATAGGATTCTTCGAATTCCTCCAGAGAGTCCGTGGCAAAGTCTCGCCTGAGAGCGTTCGCATCGCGTCCGGTGGCGATGGTAGTGACGCGGAGCTCCGCGCCTCCCTGGAGTTTGGGGATAGTAAATGTTTCCTCGATTTGCGTGAGATTTTCTTCGAAGCCGCGGGGGAGAACCGTTTCAAGGGTTGGGATTTCCTCTCGCATCACGAGGGAGAAGCCATAGTCGTATGTGTGGAGGGCGTTGAGGGGGCCTCTTTGGAAAGTGTAAGTGGGGTCGAGCCAGTAGTCTTGATCCTTCCAGCGGAGGTGGACGATGAGGTGGTTGAACGCTTGATGTCCCGGGAGATAATTTTCGATTCCCTCGTTTATTGAAGTATTGACGAGTGCCGCAGCGGCGTCAAAGCCCAGGTAACGCAGCATGGCGACGGTCATCATACCTTTGTCTTTGCAATCGCCGAAGCGGCGGTCGGTCACTTCGATCAGCGGGTATGGCGCATGGGTGTGATCGCCCATGAAGCTTCCGAGGTATCGGATGTTGCGTTGGACCCATCGCAAAGTATCGAGAATTAGAGACTCCTCGTCGGGTGCATTTTGGCGGAGGTTGTTGCAGATACGGATTAGCTCGTCGGGCAGTTTTTCTTCCGGGGCGTAGAGTTCGCGGGCCCAGTCGGCGACTGTTTTCCAACTGGGATAGTCGGATACTTCGATCCACGGATAGTCGAAGAACCAGCCTGGGGTTCGGTTTTCGGTGTCGGTTTCGGTGACCTTGGTTTCCTGCCAAGTCAGCTCTTTAAGGCCCGAGTCGAGTATCCGCAGAGCGGGTTCTGAGACCGCTTTATGGACTTGCCAGTTGAGGTCGCGAGTGTCGGCGTCCCACACGAGACGACGTTTGAGGAGATCGATGGGCGAGTCGAAACCAAGCCGGTAGAATGAGTGGACGTGGTCATTGAACACGGGATTTTTCCCCGTACGGCTAAAGGCATATGACAGGATGTCACCGGGTCGGACGTCATCGAGGATGATATGGGCGGTCAGTTCACCATCATAAAGTTGGCGTTCGAGACCTTCTTCCCGGCGCATTACGTCAATCTTGGCCTCTGCGAGTCGGTCATGGGCAATGCCGTCGCGTTCAATATGGAGATGGTGTAGCGTTAGGGTTTCATATTCGGGGTTAAAAGAGAATGTCAGTTGGGATTTATCCTCGACGCCGGCTTCGGAAAGGATTTGGAGGGCGTAATGTTGATAGGTTGTATCTTCTTCAAAGTGATCTTGAAGATCGGCGACGAGGTAGTGGACGGCTCCACCGTTTGCGGAGGGACTCTCGGGGCTTACATAATTGGCGGATTGCACCCATGCGGGCGGTGGCGACTTCTCGATCAGATATTGATCGGTAGGCATCTGGGCCGAGGAGGGGGTGGCGATGAGGCCGAGGAGAATAATCGTCCGTGAGACAGAGAATTTCATCGGGTTTGATTATGGTCTGCACTGGGGAGAGGCCAAACAAAATCTGATCCGTGGCGGGGTAAGATTGGGAGGGAGAGTGGGGGCGGTGTTTTCTTGCATGGTAAGCCGGT
Organism: Verrucomicrobiota bacterium; assembly: GCA_039182965.1. GTDB lineage: Bacteria > Verrucomicrobiota > Verrucomicrobiia > Verrucomicrobiales > DEV007 > JBCDBW01. Next base: position 29,398 of record JBCDBW010000016.1, on the reverse strand, counting down.
GGCGAGGATGGTGAGAGAGCGATATTCTTGAGGACGAGGCAACGATTTTGAACTTTGGAGAGCGTAGCGAGATGACGCGCGGGGCGCGGTGGGGTGCCCTGGGGGCGTTAGCGGTGTTGGCGGCGGGGGTGGCGTTTGTGCAGACTGATCCGGTGTGGGCGGGGTGGGTTTTGTTTGGAGTCGCGCTAGCGGGGTTGGTTGGGCTGTTATTGGGACGGGCGAAGCTGTCGGATGAGGGGAGAGAGGATGAGATGCTTGAAGTGGCGCGCGAGGCGATTCGGAGCGAGGCGGATCGGCTGGAAGCGCGGCGGGAGGAGATGGAGAAGAAATTGATGGCGTATGGCGAGTGGATGGAGTTTCCCGACTTTGATGAATTGCATGAAGTGAACTGGGCGGTGAGCGGGCGGTCGGATCAGGACACGCGGGTCGCGGAGTTGCTGGACGCGGAGGCGGAGCGGATGATGAAGCGTTTTTCCGGGGGGGGATATTGGGAAGGGACGACATTTCAGACTCGGTTATTGCTGACGGAGCTAATGGATTTCATGGAATCGGTAGCGAAGGTATATCAGCCTGATTCGGAGAAACCGTTCTTGGAGACGAATCTGGAGTCGATGTTTAAGGCGGTGAACCGGGCGTCGTTGCAGGTGATCTTATTGTTGGAGGAGATGCCGATTGTGGAGGCGCAGGAGTGGAATTTGCGGAAGGTAAGCGACGGCGTTCGGACGGCGAGCAAAGTGTACGAGAAGTATCAATGGGCGCGGCCGTTTTTGAATCCGGTGCGGTATTTGTGGCATGGGAGCAAGCTGTTGTTTGTATCGAATCCGCTGACGGCGGTGGGATGGATCGCGGGGTCGGAGATTTTGTGGCAAGGCGGTGCGAAGTTGGGAAAGAAGGCGATGAATGCTTACTTGCTGAGTTTGGTGCGGCAGACCTTGGGGATTATTGCGTGGGAGACGGCATCGATTTTTGATGCGACGCATCGTTTTCGGAATCCAGATTTTGTGTATGGCGTCGAGTTGGCCCATTTGGTGAGCCAATTTCCGATGGATCGGGAAACGTTGCGCGGGACGCTGACAGAATTGGGCAAGATTCCGTTTCGCAGCACCTTCGATCGTGTTTTTCTGTATCGTTGTGTGGCGCAGCAGGTGAGCCCGAAGCCGGAGCGATTTAGCCAAGCGGATTTGATGGAGGAGGATGTGCGGGAGTCGATCTTTGGTCAACTGCGGGGGTTTCTGGACGAACACGTGGGCGAGGCGACGGACGAGGAGATTGGGAAGTGGGAGGGGGGAGTGAAGGAGCGACTGGGGGTCGATTGAGGCGGGTTTAATTTAGGAATACTTAAATAAATAATTTGGGAATTGAGAAAGTGAATGTATTGTCTTGAAGTCGGCCGGGGAATCGGGTCGAGTGCTCTTCATGGTTTCTGATCGCCTGGTTTGTCGTTTTGGTGCGACGATGATTTTAGCAGCTGGACTGTTGTGGTTTTCGACCGCCTATGGGGAGGAGAGCGAGGTGATCATTGACGTCGCGGATGCCTCGACTCATGTGAACTTGGCGCGGGTGAATTTGAAGGTGGGGAAGATGTCTTTTGTGGATGGCAAGTTAGTGGGCAATTACGCGATCGACGTGCCTTTGATGTCTTCGAAGTCGGAGCGGGGGCGCATCATTTTGCCATTGATTGAATCGGTGGGGGTCTATGCGCGCGAGGGAGGGACGATCAAGGGTGAAGGGATTGCGGAAGGGAAGGATGAGAAGCCGAGACAGATCAGCGTGGTTTTTTCTCCGTGCGACAACGAGATGCAAGAGGGGGGCATTCAGCTGAAGATCGATACTGGGGCGAGGATTCTTGAGTTCGAGTCGACGTATCAGTTGAGCGGTGAAGACCTGCTTGTTCTGAAGTAGGTTGAGGCAGGTTGGGGGAGTGAATTTCGGGGGGTGGGTGCTTTAGACTTTTAACGGTGCTGGATACTTGGCAGAAGAGAAGCGGGATCCGTTCATGAAGTCGCCCGATGAGGGTCCCAAGGTGTTTTCTGGCGGGCGCATGCAGCACCACCCATCATGAATGCAGACGCTCAAACCGGCTCTGTCCGCGGTCCATCGCCATTGGAGCGATTTCTCAAAGTCTTCGGCGAGGTGCGGGAGGGCGAGGGCATTACGCTCTTGTTGATGTTTTTTAACATACTGTGTCTTCTCGGGGCCTTTTACATTCTGAAGACTGTACGGGAGCCGTTGATTTTGATGGAGGGGGGCGCCGAACTCAAGTCGTATGCTTCTGCGTTTCAGGCCGTGTTTTTGGTTGGGTATGTTCCACTGTATGGCTGGGTGGCCTCGCGTTTGCCGCGTCAGAAGTTTTTGAGGGTGGTGATCTTGTTTTTCGTGGCCTGTATTGTGCTCTTCGTTTTGGGAATCTCGGCGAATGTGCCGCACATTGGTTTTGCGTTTTTCATTTGGTTGGGGATTTTCAGCGTGAGCTTGATTGCTCAGTTTTGGTCATACGCAAATGACATTTACACGGAGGAGCAAGGGAAGCGGTTGTTTGCGATCATTGCGGTAGGGGCGACGGCGGGCGCGCCGATTGGGGCTTTTGTGGCGGGGCATCTCTTTGATGCGGGGATTAAGCCGACGTTCATGCTGTGGATTGCCGGGGTGCTATTGATCATTCACCTCGTGCTTTATCGTATCATTGGAAAGCGTGTCCGTGAACGGGACAAGAACAAGGGAAAGAAGACGAAGCCGCTGAAGAAGGCGAATGGTTTTGCGATGGTGATGAAGAGTCGCTATCTCATGCTCATCGCCGCTTTGTTGGTGGTATTAAATATCGTCAATACCACGGGAGAATATATTCTTAGCAGCACGGTGTTGGAGATTGCCAATGAGGAGGTTGGCGTCAATGGGGAGGAAGCGGTGGGGGAATATATTGGTGGCTTTTATGGGACATTTTTTTTCTGGGTCAACATCGCGACCATATTGATTCAGGCGTTGTTAGTATCACGGATTGTGAAGTATATGGGGATGGCGGGGGCGTTATTTATTCTTCCGATTATCTCGTTGGGGGCCTATTCGCTGGTGGCCTTGGGGGCGGGATTTGTTTTTTTTCGGGCGCTGAAGACGGCGGAGAATTCCACGGATTACTCGTTGATGAACACGACGAAGCAATTGCTGTGGTTACCGACGTCGGTGGAGGAGAAATACAATGCGAAGCAGGCGATCGATACCTTTTTCGTGCGCGCTGGCGACGTGATCTCGGCGGGCATTGTGTTTGTGGGGACGACGTGGCTGAGCTTAAGTTTGGCGGGATTCGGGTTGGCGAACGTGGTGTTTGTGCTGATTTGGCTGGGGTTGGCGTTCTTGCTTTTGCGTGAGAACAAGGGGGTGACCGGGCGTTACAAAGAGGCCAAGGCGGCGGCAGCGGAGCCGGTGCCGGAGGAGAGTTGAGGCGACTAGCGGAGTGCTTTGGGTGGTTTTCCCAAGGTATAACGGCTGGCGAGGCCGGAGGGGTAAGCGTGCTTAGTGAGGGCGCGGACGAGGGCTGATTTGGTGCCGCTCATGATGGTGCCTTCGCTCAGGATGGCCTCTGAATAACCCGGGCCGGTTTCAATAGTCGCGAGTTCTGCGGCGACGGATCCGGCTGGTAAACCGTAGCGGATTTCGGCGGCGCTGATTTCCTCCGGTGTGCCCAAGGGAATGGTGAGTGAAGGCGCCGGGATGGTGGGACCATCACCGAGATCGAAGAGCATCGCGATTTGGTCGCGGCGATTGATGAGTCGGTAGGAGAGGGCTTCCTGTGCAAAGTCTGGCCATTCAGAGCCGGAAACTGCCTTGCGAATATCGGCGTCATTAATTCCGGCGATGTGGCGAGCCATCCATTTGGCATCGGACCAAGTTACGGTGTCGTAGGTTTCCGGTTCGAAGATAATGCTGACGTAGAACCGATTTTCGCCGAAGAGCCCCTTCTTGGCGAACTTTTGACCAACATCGAATTGATTCACGTCGCCGGCGGCCATGAGGGAACCGAGAGTAAGGCCTTGGTCGCTGCGGCCTTCGTAATGCCCGGTGACATCACCGGGACCGGTCATGGGGAAGAAGGTGTCGCTATTGGCGTCTTTGACGTCGCGATTCCCGACCCACATATCGAAGATGAAGGAGCCACGGGCGACGCGATCGTTGGATGCCACGAGATCTGAGAGGCGCAGGCCATCGCTACGTCTGATGAATCCATCGCTGTTGAGTTCGATACTGGATTCTTTAAACGCGATCCAATTTCTTCCGATGAGGTTGCTTTTGTGGAACTCGGTTTTTCCGCCTGGGGGAAGGTTTTTGAGGACCGTGTTTGCGTTGGCGTGGGTGATGGTGCCCTGGCTGTGGATATAGGGTGTGATGTCGAAATTGTAGAAATCCTGGATCGCGAATTTGAACTCGTCGACAGTGGTGGGGTAGGCCAGGTTCGAGCTAGGTTTTTGGGAAGCGGCTTCCGCGGGATCGGCGAGAACGAGGGTCATAGCGGCGGGGCCGGTACCGTTCGTGAGGATGACGTTGGTAATGCGCGCTCCGGCCAGGATGTAGAGTTGCCAAGTGACGGAAGCGATTGAGGCTTCGGGTCCCCACTTGATTTTCCAGAGGCCGCCGTATGCATCCTGGACTTGGCCCTTGGGGGTAGTGGCGGCTTTGAAGATGTAGTCGAGGAAGAGGACCTTTTGCGCGGTCTGCATGTCGTAAGTGGCGGCTGCGCTAACGGAGCTGTGTTCGTGGAGGGTACGGTCAAGGCCGTCTTCGATGAATTTCTCGAAGTGAGCGAGGGGATCATGGCGGATTTTGGCCCAGGAGTTTCGATCGTACCAATTCGGGTGATCGGGGCTGATGTCGAGTAGAGACACCTGTTCGGGCGTCATGGTGGCGAGTTCATCGACCGTGAAGAAATCGCTGCGGCCTTTCTCGTAGAGGAAAGGAGATTCACGTTTTGCCCGGGCTTGGCCGATGGGTTTATCGTTGTTTGGAGTGGGAACGTCATGTCCGAAGAGGCCGCCGAGAATGACATTGGCGAAGAGATCATAGAAGGGCGGGGCCAGCTCACCTTCAACAGGATTCTCGATACCTTGAATGACCTTCTCTGCATAGGCGTTTGTTTCGAGAACTTCTTTTGGCGTCGGGTTTGACTGGAGGGTTTGGCGGAGTTGGTCATCGGCATAGGCAAGGATATCGAGGTTTCCTTCTACGGCGTTGATTTCGCGGGCATCGCCAGACTCTTTCACGGCGGCGAGTTCCTGCCGGGTTTGGGCGACCAGTTCATCTGCCCGTTTGAGGAGAGCGGCGGTTGTTTCCGGGGAGCGGAGTTCTTGGAGGGTGTAAGGCTTGGGCGAGTTAGAGGTTGAGCAAGCGGAGAGGAATAGAGCGATGGCGAGGGTGAGGGTGAGAGTGGGGATGAGGCGACGATTGGTCATGAGATTAGTGATGCTGTTGAGATCGTGCAGAGTAGGAGGGTGAGGAAGGAAGGTGGCGAGGTTATGAGGATTTCAGTCGTCTTTGCCCCATCCGAATACATCTTTTACCACGGACCATCGCTTTGGCGAAGAAGAAGAGTCGTCGCCGAGAATCCAATGTCCGTAGAGGAGGTCGACGGTTCCGTCTGCTCTTTTTATTTGAACGAAGCGGTCGACCGTGCGCCGCAGTTCATCGTCCCGGGCGACAGCGAGGATAATGGGGACGCGAATGCGTAATTCGTTTGGAATGACGACGGAAAATCGAGGGTGTATCATGGTATAGATGGCGCCGGTTTCTGCCGTCGTGAGGAGGCCATCGAGGTCTTGGATTTGACCTTCGAGATATTCTTCGGCGGAAGCGAGGGGCACGACTTCGAGGCCGGGTACCTGGTGTCGTCCGGTTTTGACGAGGATCCCTTCTTCGACGTAGCCGATACGTGGGTTTTCGATTTGCTCGACAGCCTTCGCGGAGGTGAAGAGGTGGGCGCGGTGGTCGGGGACGACGAGAGCGGCGTTGAGTTCGAGGTATGGGGTTGATTCTTCATATGCGGTGGCATCACTAATGACGGAGGCGTGACCACCGATGGCGACGTCGAAGTAGTCGTTGGCGAAGGCTTCTTCGAGCGTGCCGGGTTCGTAGGGGACGAGTTGCATTTCCACGTCCAGTTCATCTGCGAGTCGATAGGCGAGATCAATTTCGAGTCCGACGATGGATTTATCTTTGTTCGTGTAGCTGAATGGTGGTGTGGCTGGAGGGAACCCGACGCGAAGGACACCGGTGCGCCGGATTCGTTCCATATGTGATTCATTATCTTCAAGAGGGTAGGGGTTAGATTCTGATTTTGTTGTTTTAGACTGAGCATTATCTTTAAAGAACGGTTGCATCGTAGCGACGCGGTCGGCGGGGGGAGGTTGATCAGCGATACTCCAGCTGATGGTGGCGTGGTTTAGCCACAGGGTGAAGGCGACGGCGGCGAAGGATGCTCCGGCCCATCCGAGGGCGCGAGTTTTTTGGAGGCGAAGCCAGCCGTCCTGGCCGGCGGAGGTGAGGACGGAGAAGACGGTAAGATGCATGACGCCGAGGAAGTCGCCGAGGCGCGCGCCCCAGAGGCCGGCGAGGATGAATAAGGCGACCAAATCGGCGGGGAGACGGAACATTCCGAGGAGGAACGGGATCGCGACGATGGGGCTGCCAAAAAAGCTTAGGAGGCCGACGGAAACGAGAAGGGGATAGTCTTCGAGTTTGAGGGGCTGACCAATGAACCAGGCGGCGAAGGGAATGAAGACGATCGCGAGAATTTTGCCGGCATTGGGGAACGGGTAGGCAAGAGGGACCAGGACGTTCGCGGCTTCCTCGGCCCGTTCATCGTCGGTACCATTGGAGACGAGGAGTGAGCGCACGTCGGCGATAATCATGGGGAGGACGGCAAACATTTTTCCGGTAGCGAACGCGGTAAAGAGGGTGCCGCGGCAGCGTCCGAGGAGCTTCCAATAGTGAATGGGCGTGAGTGAACAGAGGAGGGCGGGGAAGAGGACGAGTGCGAGGAGGATAATTCCGAGAGTGTAGGTGCCGAGGTAGCCGCCCAGTCGGATGAGTTCACCTGGCGCTGACGTTCCCATGGCTCCGGCGGTGAGGGCGAAGGTTCCGTACGGTGTGAGGCGGATCACCGCATTGGCAATATTGCCGAGGGCGTCTCCAATGACATTGAAGGGTTTAAGGACGTGATCTTTGTTGTTGAGCGGGATGAGTGCGATCCCGATAAGAATGCTGAAGACGACAGCGGCGGGGACGATATTGTTGGCGAGCGATGCGAAAGGATTTACGGGGATGTAGAGGTCGAGGAAGTTGAACTTCTCAGGCTCTTCGACGAGGCTTGCGCTGAAGAAGGTTCCGGCTTCCCATGAAGGGAGCGAAAAAGGGAGGATGATGACGGATCCGAGCGACACGGCCCAGAGGAGTGCTTGGACTCTGATTCCATGGCGTCCGACGTCCTTAGCGTGATCGTAGGTGAAGCTTCCGATTTTGGAGATGAGAGAGACGACGATGTAAGGGAGCACCGTCATTTGGAGCAGGCCGAGGTAGATATCACCGATGATCTGAAAGGGTGCTGCCCAGGAGCCAAGAACGATTCCGGTTGCCAGGCCAGCGAGCACGCCGATCATGATGCGGGTGCCCATGGTCAGTCGCTTTTTGTCTGGGGGTATAAAAGGATCTTTCGTCATGCACGGTCGAGCCCGAGTGAATCGCGAAAGGGCTTCTGGAGTCTAGCTTGTAGTGTGGAATATGAAAGGTGGCAAGGCCGACGTCAGCCGGGATAGGAGTGGAAGACTATGTCACTCAGCCGCGGTTTCCTGTGGCGGCGGGGAAGAGGCACATGGTGAGAGGCGACGGGGATTTGTTGAGGTTTTTAAGAGAGGAGATCGTTGGACGTCTTTGAATGGGTCTCATTTGGTTTCCATGCGACGAACTTTTCAGACCGCTATTCCATCGATGTGACGGTTTGGTTAAAGACGCTCTTATCTTGGCGGTATTGGGGAGTGAAGGTTTATGGTTTCCGGATCTGGCGAGCTGCCAAACGTGAGGGTGATACCCGGGCTGGTTTTTTCAAAGGTGGGATTGCCAACCCGTACCGATTTGTTAGACTTGCGTTTGTAGCGTTAGAGTGATTTCGCAATGTCTTCTTTTACCTTGGAACAGATTGCTGACTTTGAGCGAGACGGTTACGTCATTTTGCCTGGCCTTTTCTCGGCTGAAGAGATTTCGGTCTTAAAGGAGACGGCGCACCATGACCGGGCAATGGACCAGGCAGCTTCGAGTCTGGATGACGGCGAGGGGAACCACGTGCGGCTGGCGCTTTGGAATCATCCAGGGGACGGAGTTTATGGGATGTTTGCGCGGTGTCGGCGGGTAGTGGAAGCTGTGGAGCAGTTGTTGGGAGGTGAAGTATATCATTATCACTCGAAGATGATTTTAAAGGACGCGAAGACAGGCGGGGCGTGGGCATGGCATCAGGATTACGGGTACTGGTATCAGAACGGGGTTTTATTCCCGGATCTGTGCAGCGTAATGATTGCGGTGGATCGGGCGACGGAAGAGAACGGCTGTTTGCAGGTGTTGAAGGGATCGCAAAGGATGGGTCGGGTGAATCATATTTTGTCGGGTGATCAGGCGGGAGCGGATCTGGAACGAGTGGAGGAAGCGAAGAAGCGTTTGGAGTTAGTGCATGTGGCGTTAGAGCCGGGAGATGGTTTATTTTTTCATGCGAATCTTCTGCATTGTTCGGCGGCGAACAACTCGGACGTCGCCCGTTGGGCGATGATATGCTGTTACAACGCGGCGGCAAATGATCCGTATAGGGAGTCGCACCATCCGAGGTATACCAAGCTGGAGAAAGTAGATGACGCGAGGGTTTTGGAAGTGGGAAGGGACGATGCGGAGCGATCGAAAGTGGCGTTTGCAGATCTTGACGAGGATGATTCGAGCGCGAAGAGCCTTGTGGAGTCCGAGGGGTGACGCTGTTTGAATGAAGCTGGGGATCATCAACAGCGCATTCAGCCAGGCGGGTGTGGATACGAAGACCGGTCTGGAGCACATCGCGCGGATAGGATTTGATTCGGTGGATGTATTTACCGAGGCGGCGACGATTGAGGAGTCAGAGGTTGAGTTGATTGAAAAAACTTGCGAGGAGCATGGCCTACCGATTGTTTCATTGCCGGTGGTGGCGGTGGGTTTGGTGGATTTCAATGATCCGGTCCGGATGTTTCACGTGGCCCGGGTGAAGCGATTTGTTGATTTGGCGCAACGGTTTGGAGCGAGCAATGTCTTGTTGGTGCTTGGGGAGTATATTTGGCAGCGTGAAGTGATTGCGCCAGAGGATCAATGGGGATGGGGGGTGGAAACGACTCGGGAGATTGGTGACTATGCGAGGGAGTGCGGAATCGAGATTGCTCTAGAGTTGGAACCGTTCGGGATGAGTTTGTTAAACAGTGTGAGGGAGATGGTTCGATTCATCGATGATTGCGACCGGTCAAACGTCTTGGCGAACATTGATGTGAGTCATCTGATGTTGGCGGGGGTTGGTCCTGAGGAAGTGTCGCGATTGGCAGGGAAAGCGACGCATGTCCATATCAGCGATTGCGATGGCAAGGTTCATGGGGATTTGCCACCGGGGCGTGGAGTGGTTGAATTTGGTCCTTATCTCGAGGCGATCAAGGCGCTTGGATTTGAGGGAACCATTTCGCTTGAGTTGGAGTATTCGCCTGATCCGGAAAAGATTGTTGAATGGGTGGAGGAGGCGTATGAGGCGACGGGGCGTTTGATGGATGACGCGGGACTTCGGGGGTGAGTGAGAGCAGCAAGGCGAACGAGGAAGTGGGCGCTTTTTCGGCGTTTTCGATTGGGGTGGGCGGTATGGTGGGGGGAGGTATTTTTGCGGTAACCGGCCTCACGATTGAGCTGACTCGGGGGGCGGCTCCCGCGGCGTTTGTGGTGGCGGGGATTGTGGCGTTGCTTACGGCGTATTCATATTGGCGCCTCTCACTTTATTTCCCGAGCAAGGGGGGAACCGTGTCGTTTCTCAATCGCGCTTTCGGGACCGGATCGATCACGGGGGCGTTGAACATTTTGCTTTGTCTGAGTTATGTCATCCTGCTGGCGGTGTATGCGTATGCTTTCGGAGCCTATGGCGCACGTTTATTTGGGGACAGTGACTATGAATTCTGGAAGCACACGCTGATCACGACCGTGGTCCTGGGGCTAGCGGTGGTGAATTACTTTGGCGCCGAATATGCGATCCGTTCGGAGAACTTCATGAACGTGGCGAAGATGTTGATACTGGCGGTTTTTGTGATTGTTGGATTGTCGACACCGATGGATTGGTCGCGAATGGCGGGGGAACATTGGGTGGGTCCGGTGGAGCTGATAGCAGGGGCGATGGTAATTTTTTTGAACTACGAGGGATTTGAATTGATTGCGAACGCTGGTAAAGGGATCCGTAGTCCGCGCCGGTCTTTGCCGATTGCTTATTTTGGAGGAGTGGTGATGGTGATCGTCTTTTATGTGCTGATCAGCAGTGTGGTTGTCGGGCACCTGAGTTTTTCTGAAGTGGCTGCGCATGGAGATTATTCATTGTCGACCACGGCGAATCGTTTTATGGGCAAAGCGGGGAGTATCATGGTCATCGTGGCGGCATTGTTGGCGACAAGCTCTGCAATCAACGCGACATTCTATGGCTCGGGACGATTGACTTATGTGATTGCCAAGTCGGGTGAGTTGCCCTTGGAACTTGAGCGTTCGATTCGCGGTCAGCCTTTAGAGGGGATGATTATTTTTGCTGGACTCACTCTTGTGATGGCCAATTTCGTGCCCCTTGCAGCGATTGCGACGATGGGTAGTGCGGGATTCCTACTTATTTTCCTGGCGGTGAATCTTGCAAATGTGAAGTTGGCCAAAGAAACCAAAAGCCTGCGGTGGATATCGATACTTGCCGCGATGAGTTGTTTGGTGGCGGTGGTGGCTTTGTGCGGGAAGACTGTGATCAATGTGGAGACGCGATCTCAGATTTGGGTGCTTGTTGGGATGGTTGCCGTTTCGATTTTGGTTGAAGTGGGTTATCGACGGGCTTCGGGACGGAAGATTCGGGTAACGTTTGGAGAGGATCCGTAAAGAGACTCAGGTCGATGCGAAGTTCTTTTTTTGCTAGGGCCCTGAAAGCACAGCGGGGCCTTCTTCCTGGAGGCGTTCTATGAATGCTCTGATGCGTTCCATTTCTTGCCGGTCGTCGCTCTCAATGATTTCCTGTTCGAGGACATTGAGAGCGGTGAGGTATTCGTCGAACAGGCTGAGGTTGATGTCCTCGAAGGAGTCGAGCGATTTCGTAAACTCTTCGCGATAAGTTTCCCGATATTCGCGCATGCGATCCGGCATCCAATCGGGAGGATTTGGCCGGACGAAGAGATTTGGAGAAGAGGAGTATGCTTGGGAATTCTTTTCGATCAGATTGTTGATGCGATCGAGTTCCATTTGGATTTCTCCGGCGATTTCTGAGGTTGGTGAGACCAACCCAAGGGAGCGCTCGAAGGCGCCGATGAGTTGTAGATTGAGCTTGTCAATCGCTCCGTTACGGACGGCAAGATATTCGTGTTGGTATCGATTGCGGAATTCGCCAGTGATGGTGACGAGGCGGTCGCCGACGCGGCTTGTGTCGATCGGTTGCGCGGATTCGAGTGGTTCAATCCAAAAGACGAACCCACGGCTATTGTTCGCGCAGTGGAAAGCGATGTCGATGGCGGGGCCGAGATTATTGATGGTATCGGGAATATTGAAACCCTCGCGGCCCCATGCGGTCCACGTGCCGTCCGGTCTTTGGGCCGCACTGGTTCCTCCTCCCGCACGGACGGCAATGACCTGACCGAGATCTGCCGGGATGGGCTCGGGTCGTGTTTTTAGGGGGTCAGTCCCAACCCACTCGAGGACTTTGCCTAAACGGGTGCGAGCAACGAAGTGATGTAAGCCGGCTTCGATTTCGACGACGTCTTCTCCTTCCAAGGTGACGAGATCGAAGTCCTCATTCCAAAGGTGGACGTTGCCGTTGGTATCCACTACGGCGACGCAATCGACTCCGACGGCGATGTCGACGATATCGGTGAGAGGGATTGGGGGGAGGCTGACGATATCCGAACCTTCGTGGCGATTTCCGAAAACAAAGACCGATCCATCGCTATTCAGGACGGCGCCGTGACGATTCCCGGCGCCTGCTTTGGTCGCTTCGGTGATTTCGTCCGCGGCGATTTGATCAAATTGGTTCTTCCAGACTGTACCGTCACCTTTGACGATGAGAGCCCATGGGCCGACCGCGTGGAAAGAACGGACTTCGGTGAAGTCTTGTTCATTTGCGTTAGGGCTAACGAGGTCGCCGTTGCGACGCAGAGCGAGCCAGGTGCCGGTTGCGCGGGCATCCAGTTTGATGAAGTCGTCGAAGTCCCCTGCGCGCTCGAGGGAAATGGGCAAGCCTTTGTCCGCGACCCCGTATGCGCGAAGGCGTCCGCCTTGGGAGCGGATTGCGTCCCATTCTGGGTTGATGACAGGAGGCTCTGTGTAATCCGGCGATGGGGTGGCGTCGGGCTCGGGCTCCGAAGGCACCAGGTCAGGTCCGGGCATAAGCGCCGCAGGAGCCGAAACTTCGGTGGTATTTGTAGGATCAGGCTTTGGGTTCGGTGCAGGGAGTTCGTCAGGGATTTTTTCGTTATCCTGATTGGCAAGGGGTGTGTTAGGCTCTCCTGACTTGTTGAGGTAATAGAGAGCTCCAGCGGCTAAAAGGCAGAGAGCGAAGACGAGGGCGATGATGGGACCGGCATTTTTTTTCTTTTGAGGAATCATCGAGCGAGTCGGACGCGGAAGCGCTGTCTTACCGGAGGTGACAGGCATCCTTGGGGAAGCCTTGGCGGTAGGAGTGGAGCGGATCAGTTTTGGTGTGCTTTGGATGGCGTAGAGAGCGTCGTCGACGTCCGAGGCGCGAGCGTACCGCTCGTTGGGATCTTGTGTGATGGTGTTGAGAATGATGTCATCGAGGCGGCGGTCGAGATCACTTCGGAGGCTCGAGGGCAGATCGAATTCGCCGCGCGGGGGTTCGCCGATGAGGAGTTCGTACGCGAGCACTCCGAGCGAGAAGATATCGGAGCGATGATCGATTTGGAAGCCCTCGACGAGAGCTTCCGGAGCAATGTATTCCGGGGTGCCGAATACTGTATCGTCAACGTCTCCGGCTGGGACCTTGGCGAGACCGAAGTCTGCTATCTTCACCTGGCCGGATTGGTCGAGGAGGAGGTTAGCGGGTTTGATATCGCGGTGGATGACACCGTTTTCGTGGGCGTATTGGAGGGCGCCGGCCGCTTGACGAAGAATGGTGATCGCTTCCTCTTCGGAGACGGGACCTTGCAGAATTCGCTCATGGAGGTTTGAGCCTTCGACGAACTCCATAATGAAGTAGAGGAAGCGTCCGTCTGAGCTTTCTCCATAGTCGAAGACGCTGACGATATTGGTGTGCGTGAGACGGGCCATTGCCTTTGCTTCGAGCTCGAACCGTTCGGCGTATCCTTTATCGGCGCCGAAGTGACGCGGGAGGATCTTGATGGCGATGGGGCGATCGAGTTTCGTTTGGATGCCGCGATAGACGGCGCCCATGCCTCCCTGGGCGATCAGGTGTTCGATATGGTAATCCTGGAAGAGAGCGTTTAGCTCTTCGGGTTCGGGTGGCACGAAATCGCCATCATCGGATGGCAGATCGTCCGAGGGGACGGATGATTCTTCTGGGGTATCGGGAGGCACCATGTCCGGCATTGAGAGTAACGATGAAAGTGAGGAGGGTCAACGGCTCGAGATTAGGTCGAGGCTCGGCGTTGCCGCGTGTGTTCACCCACGGAGCTCATTCGAGAGATAAAACGGAGAGGGGACGATGAAGCTTTCGCGGGTCTGAAGTGCCAGGACAAGTTATGGCTGGTCCTTGGATGGCAGTGGGTCAAGGTGGCGAAGGTCGATGTTGCGGAAGGCGGATCGAGTGAGGAAGTTGGCGATTCCGAGGGGAGCGCAGCGATCGATGGGGCCAGAGCGGAGGCTGATTTTTTTTTCGGCGAGGGGCACCTCGAAGACCTTTTTGTCGTCGATCCACGAGGTTATACGGTCATCGGTGACGCGTACCCGTAGCCGATACCAGCGGTTGTTTTCGAAGGTCATGGTGGTGCTGGTTTCGTTGAGGGAGGCATCTTTTCCGTTGATACTGGAGAGCCCGACAACGACGCCTCCCCATCCGCCGCAGATAAAGGTGGCGAAGTTGTCGCCCACGGGGAGGGTCAGTCCGCAGAAAAAATCGTCACCGTAGTGCTTTTTTGCCTCGAGGGAAATCTCGTAGTTTGAGGTGGGAAGTTCCCTTTTATCTCCGGTCCAGACGACACCGGTCAAAGGGGTCCCGTTTTCGAGAGTCAGGGAGCCATCGAAAGCGACATGAACGTCACCTTCTCCGCCGAAAGCCACCGATTGCCATTTGCCCATTGTATTTCCGTCAAACAAGGAGATGGAGGGAGGACGCCCTTCCGCTGTTTGGCTTTGAGAGGTCTCTTCTGCTTTTTCAGCACCGGCGGGTTGTGCGATTAAGAGGATGGTGCCCATGCAGGCAACGACGGTCGCGAGGAGAAGTGGGAGTAACTTTTTGGGGATCACGTTTGGAGAGGACCTTTTTCGAATGTATTCTGTGTCAGGGGTAAACGCAATCCTGCCTCAACGTGAGGAGGATACGCTGCAGAATAGGGAAGTTGTGGTAACCTTGACAACGATCGATGTATGAGTTGTGGTTTAGGGTGCTCAACCTGTCCTCGAATATGACGAAAAATAAAGCTATGCAAACATCCCCGCAAGATTACAAGAAACCTGAAGAGAGCTCTTTGCCCACCCGACGCGATTTTCTCAGAAAAGGTGCGGTTGCGGGTGCGGGCCTTATGATTTTGCCTAGTGGCACTCTGTTTGGTCAGAACACACCCAACAACCGACTGAATGTTGCCCTAATTGGCGTGGGAGGCAGGGGGCGAGCCCATTATGCGACATTGAAGAATGAGAACGTGGTGGCGCTTTGCGATGTTGACCAGATCAAGATGCAGCCCGGAGTCAAAGAATTTCCAAAAGCGGAAATCTACAGTGATTGGCGCGAGTGCCTTGACCACCCGGATCTGGACGCTGTGCTGTGTTGTACGACCGATTTTACGCATGCGTTCATTGCCAACTGGGCGTTGGCGCGAGATCTTCACATCTACATGGAAAAGCCGCTTGCTATAACGGTGGACGAAGCCCGCGTGGTTCGCGATTCGTATCTGCCCAAAGCTGACAAGCTTGCGACGCAGGTTGGAATGCAACGTCACGCGAACCCCAATTTCAATCGCTTGCGTGAGATGGTGCATGATGGTGTGATTGGTGATCTCAAGGAAGTGTATGCTTGGGGGAATCGTCAGATTCCGAGAGACAGCTATCTTCCGGATGCGGGGATTCCTCCGGAGACGCTTGACTGGGATCTATGGTTGGGACCGTCGCCTTATCACCCATATAACCCCGGTTACATTGCGGAGCGTGCGGGATGCCTGGAGTGGAACATGTATTGGGATTTTGGAATTGGGCAGATCGGGGATATGGGAAGCCATACCATGGATTTGGTGTGGAATATTATCGATGCCGAGTTGCCGACCTCAATCGAGTCCAAGTCGATTGAAGCGTTCAATCCGGACGTGACGCCTGTGGAGCTAACCTCGTCCTTCCGATTTCCCGCGAATGATTGGCGCGACGAGATCCGTGTGACCTGGTTTCAAGGTGGTGCGATGCCGAAGGCGCCTTCGAACTGGATTGATCTCAATAAGATTGGGCATGGCATCATGCTGAAGGGGACGAAAGGGTTTATCGTGGCAGATTTTGGGAGTCGGCTCGTTATTCCCTTCGGAGACACGGCAGATTTGACCTACTTCAAGCCTCGGGCGGAGGAGGATTTGTTGCCTGAGCTTGGCAATTTTCAGGAGCAGTGGACGACGGCATGCAAGAGTGGGAATCCATCAGATACGGCGTGTAATTTCAAGTACAGCGCAGACATGATTGAGACGATGTGTCTTGGGTTGGTTGCTTTTCGAGCCGGAAGCAAGATTGAGTATGACGGCGCGGCCGGGAAAATCACGAATAACGACGAGGCCAACGCTTTCCTGACAAAGCCTTATCGCGAAGGGTGGTCTTTGACAGGGTAAATTCCAACTCGGAATTGGTGCCAGTGGGGGTTTAAGCCGCTGCGCCGAAGGCCTCGTGACCTGTGTTGCGAACGCAATGTGATTCTCTGTGGCGAGAGCGTGGCTTACCAAGGCAGGAGATATTGGCGAATGTTCTTACGAACAGGTCAGGCGAAGACTCTTGTGAGAAGGTCCGTGTCCAAGTATGCGACGATTTCAACGATTCTGTCATCGCGCATGAGCATGGCGAAGCAGTAGGCCTGATCGTAGTGAATGCCATTCTTTGTGATCCCTTTACTCTCGAATCGGAGGAAGACGCGTTCACCTTCTGCAGCGAGATCGATAAACGTTGTTTTCAGAGGTCCGTCCAATCGGTCGAGAAGCGGGCCGAAGGCTTTGTCAATGATCTCTCGTTTTGAGTGATAGAGGCCGGAGACCGGGGATTTTCCGATCACGTTCCATACGACGTCGTCAGCGATCAAGTCAAAAAAAGGCGCACTGTTCCCATCCTCCCAAGGGCGGAAAGCTTTGCGAACGAGCTTTTTGTTTTGTTCTTGCGGAGAAGAGGCCATGACCGTTACGTCGTGGTCGTAGCATTCACCTGTTTCTAGAACTCGTTCAATGCTTCGTTTGCCTCTTTAATCTGTTTCTGAAGAGCGTTGAATTTTTCGATGTTTTCTTCGTTGCGTTCAGGCTGGGTTGCAATCCAGTCTTCCAACTCTTTTTCTGCGGCCTTCATTTCTGCGACAGCTTGTTTGTAGGCATCCGCCTTTTCAGGATTTGCTTCGACGTATGCGGCGATGCTAGTATCGCTCAATCTCACCGTGCCTTTGAATTCTTCGATGAACGAGGCAGGCGTTTTGTCCTGACCGGCTCCGAGTTGTCCAATCTTGGTTTCGCCGTCACTATCGAGAATGATATATGTTGGGTATCCGCGGACGCCGAACTGATCTTTGAGAGCATTGTTGCGCTCAACATATTTTTCGGGAACGATAGTCTTGTCCCTGGGAAAATCGAGAGTGACCAAGACGACGTTTTCTGAGGCGAAGTTTTTCCACTGATTGTCGGCGAAGACGCCTTCTTCCATGAGCTTGCACCATCCGCACCAGTCTGAGCCAGTGAAGTTCAACATCATCGGTAGTTTCTTTTCCTCGGCGAGTTTGGCGGCGGCGTCGAAGTCCATTGTCCATTGGCCGACTTGAGCCCCTTTCAGCATCACTTCTCCGGCATGGGAGCGGGCACTGGCGGCTAAGAGGCAACCGCCAGCGAGCACGGCCAAGATGGATTTAGTAGTATTCATTGGTTCTCCTTCAGTTTGGGTTTCTTAGGTGATGGCGACGCTGTGAGGGAGTCACGGCGGATATACTGTTAATAGACAACTCGTAATGCAATGTGCTCGAACACAGAATGAGGCAATTTTGGTGGCGGTATGAAACGGTTCCCGCTGCCTTAGACACCAAGAGAATTTATAGCTAAGAGTGCAAGCAAGCGGGGTCACTATTTTCTCTTAGCCGGCTTGATGCGGACGAGGAGATCCTTGCTTTCCACGGTCTCTCCTACATCGACTGTCACTTCGCTGATGATCCCGTCACAAGGTGCATAGACCGTTGTCTGCATTTTCATAGCTTCCATGAGTAGCAGTTTATCGCCTTTTGAGACTCTGCTGCCAACGGTGGCCGACAGCGCGGCGACCAGGCCCGGGATTGGGGCCCCCACTTGGCTGGGGTCGGCGGCGTCTGCCTTGGCGCGGGTTTTGGTGGTCGCCGAAACGCTGTTATCTGTAATCACGACATCGCGAGCGATCCCGTTGAGCTCGTAGCTGACGATACGCTTACCGTCTTTTTCTGCTTCGCCGACGCTTATCAGTCGGATGAACAACACCTTACCAGCTTCGATTTCGACTGATATTTCTTCGCCTGGCTTCGGGCCATAAAAGAAAGTGGGGCTGGGGAGCACGCTGACATCTCCATATTGGGTCTGGTGCTTTCTGAATGCCTCGAAAATGGGGGGATACATCAGATGGGAAAAGACATCATCATCGGAAAGCTCCCGCTTGAGCTCCTTTTTCAATTCGCGGCGCACCTTTGCCATTCCGGAGGCGATTGATTTTTCACGTTCTGATTTTGAGCGGCGATCCCGCTTTGTGGCGGCGCGAACGGCGGCGGAGTATCGCGCTCTTGCTTGTCGATGTTTTTCGGTTCCGAGGATCGCTCGAGACACATCGGTCGGCCAACCGCCATCCGGCCAGCCGAGACCTCCGGTGAGCATGTCGATCACGCTTTCCGGGAAGGGTGTTGTTCCGGGCGGTAGGTTTACGACATCGGCTGGTTTGATGCCGCGAGAAAAAAGGAACAACGCCATATCGCCCACCACCTTTGAGGAGGGGGTTACCTTTACGATATCTCCGAAGAGCTTGTTAACCTCGGCGTAAGTGCGTGCGATCTCCGGCCAGCGGTGGCCGACTCCCATCGAGTTTGCTTGTTCCTTGAGATTGGTAAACTGGCCTCCGGGCATTTCATGGAGGTAGACTTCGGCTGAACCGCTCTTGGGAGCAGTGTCGAAGGGGGCGTAGATTGGTCGCACCTGTTCCCAATAGTCAGAGAGGCGATCGAGTTTGGGCAGATCGAGCTTTGTATCTCGAGGGGTGCCATGCAATGCCGCCACAATTGAGTTGAGATTTGGTTGTGAGGTGCTGCCGCTCATCGAAGCGAGGGCGAGGTCGACGATGTCAACGCCGGCATCGGACGCGCGCAAGACAGAGCCGGCGTTGATCCCGCTGGTGTCGTGAGTGTGGAAGTGAATTGGCAAACCGACTTCGCTTCGAAGTGTTTTTACCAGTTTTGCGGCCGCGTAAGGGCGGCACAAGCCGGCCATATCCTTGATGGCAATGGTGTGAGCTCCCATTTTTTCGAGCTCTTTTGCGAGGCGGACATAGTAAACGAGATCGAACTTGTCGCGCTTGGGATCGAGGATATCGCCTGTGTAGCACAGGGTTCCTTCGCAGATCGCATGGGTATCACGAACTGCCTCCATTGCGACTCGCAAGTTGGGCAAGTAGTTCAAGGAGTCGAAGATTCGGAAGATATCCATGCCATTTGCGGCGGCATGTTTTACAAAACCAGCAACAACGTGATCCGGGTATTTTGTGTAGCCGACGGCATTCGATCCGCGGAAGAGCATCTGAAAGCAGATGTTCGGAATCTTGGCGCGCAGTTGGCGCAGGCGTTCCCATGGATCTTCGTTCAGGAAGCGCATGGCGGTATCGAAAGTTGCTCCGCCCCACATTTCGAGTGAGAAAAGTTGTGGCACGTCGCGCGCGAGGGCGTCGGCACAGGCCAACATGTCGTAAGAGCGCACGCGTGTTGCCATGAGCGATTGGTGGGCATCGCGAAATGTCGTGTCGGTGATCAGGAGGCGCTTTTGTTTCAGTATCCAATCCGCGAAGCGTTTTGGGCCCAGCTCGAGAAGTTTCTGACGACTCCCTGCGGGTGGTTCATTGCGCTTGGAGTGAGCAGGTGGTTTTGGCAGGGGGAAGCTATTTGTCGGCTTATATCCTTTCGCGTGGGGATTGCCATTGACTACGACCTCTCCAATGAAGTTGAGGAGCTTGGTTGCCCTGTCTTTTCGCTTTTTGAAGCGAAATAACTCCGGAGTGGTATCGATCAGTGTCGTTGTTGCTTGGCCCGAGCGAAATTTTGGGTGAGAGATGACATTTTCGAGGAAGGGTATATTTGTTTTCACGCCTCGAATCCGGTATTCCGCCAAAGCGCGGTTCATGCGGGCCATTGCGATTTCGTAAGTGGGCCCGCTGGCAATCAGTTTCGCCAGCATTGAGTCATAGAATGGCGTGATAACAGCCCCGGCGAAGCCCATGCCGCCATCGAGACGGATACCGAGCCCTCCTGGAGAGCGGTATGCCATAAGGCGCCCGTAATCCGGCATGAACTTATTTTCCGGATCCTCCGTGGTTACACGGGACTGGAGGGCGAAGCCGTTGCGGGGTATATCCGCTTGAGGAGGCATCCCCACTTCCGGTGAATGCAACTCGTAGCCCTGAGCGATGCGGACCTGGGCACGAACCAAGTCCAGGCCGGTCACTACTTCGGTGACGGTATGTTCCACTTGGATTCGCGGATTCATCTCAATGAAGAACCACTCGTGTCGGTCGAGATCATAGAGGAACTCCACTGTCCCAGCGTTATCGTAGTTAATTGATCGGGCGAGATTTGCGGCGGCTTCGCATAATTCGGATACGACTTGTGTTGGCAAGCCGTAGCTGGGTGCGACCTCGACTACCTTTTGGTGGCGGCGTTGGACGGAGCAATCTCTCTCATGCAAGTGGATGACGTTGCCGTGCTGGTCTCCCAGTATCTGAACTTCGATATGCTTTGCGTTTTGGATGTATTTTTCGAGGAAGACAGCGGGGTTGCCGAAGGCTCTCTCTGCTTCGCCCTGAGCTTCGTCCAACAAAGAGTCCAAGTCGGTCGCTTTCTTTACGATGCGCATGCCGCGGCCGCCACCGCCGAAGGCAGCCTTGATGATGAGTGGGAACCCGATCTTTTTGGCAATTCTCTTTGCTTCGGACCGATCAGTCACTGGATCTTCCGTGCCGGGCAGAACGGCAACACCGACCCTTTGGGCCATCGCCCTAGCGGCGGTTTTGTCGCCCATGTTGTCGAGGAGATCTGGCCTGGGCCCTATCCAAATGATGCCTGCTTCTTCGCAGGCCCGAGCGAAGTCAGGATTCTCGGAGAGGAAGCCGTAACCGGGATGGATGGCATCGACTCCTTTATCTTTTGCGATGCCGATGACACTTTCGATGTCAAGGTATGCGGCTACAGGGCCTTTGCCGGCCCCAACCTGGTAAGCCTCATCTGCTTTGAATCGGTGGATACAGAACCGGTCTTCCTCGGCGAAGACGGCGACCGTGCGCAAACCCAGTTCTGTTCCGGCCCGGAATACGCGAACGGCAATTTCCGAGCGATTGGCCGCCATGAGTTTGAGGACGGGACGAATTTTGAGGGATGATTTTGGTTTGGAACGAGGCATAGGATATTGATGGTGGAAGCGGAGGGTTGATATGTTTGGTGGAATCCCGGCGTCGACCGCTCTATCCTCCCCCAGGGTCAATGGTTTAGTGTGAGGAGGGTCGACTCGAGGAAGGGGTTATTTCCGAAATAATATTGATTTGACTGTCCGGCCAGCTTTTCGTCAAGCCTGACACCGGTCAAAGACCGGATCGGCTCCAACACGAAAATCCATGGTCCGGTTTCGATATTGGGTTGGCGATGATCAGGAAAATGAGTCGTTCAACTATTTGGAGATCATCTTCGTATTGGCCATTGGGGTTACGTTGCGGACTCCCGATTGGGTAGCCGCGATATCGTTATTCTAGCCATGATTCTTGGAGACTGGAATATGCGCGCCGGCAACCGTTTTGAGCTCCCGGCGGCTACATACTGGGTGGATAAAGGCGAGAAGCGCTGTGAAGATAACGGACGAATTCACTTTCGAGGAGTAAGGTCTTGAGTCTCGATGCTAGCCTGCCTGGGTAGAACTGGAAGAAAGTTCCTTGCTTCTGCGTTTGAGACTGAGGGAGCGTTGATCGTCATCGCGTCGAGTGCCTGTCGCCCGCGCGATCAGGTATCAGAAGGGGACGAAATTTGCCTCGAGAACGGGCTCTCGTTTCACCTTTACTTGTTGATTGCCAAAATGAGAATAGCCGGTCTTTTTGTTTGTCTTCTATGCTTCCTTGTCAGCGAACTTTCGAGCGTAGCAGACTCCCCTTCCTTTCAAGCCGGTGCCGCGGCAGTTGAAACGACGCCTGAAGTGTTTCCTGTCCGCCTTCGATCAGGCAAATCTCACCTCGTGCACGATCCTTTGCATGCTCGGGCGATCGCGTTTCAGAATGGCGGGGGTCGGGCGGTAATTGCCTTGATCGATGCTATTGGTATTGGTCGTGAGGAGGCGGATGAGGTCAAGCGGAGGGTCGCCGAGATTGCGGGATGGAACGCTGAAGAGATTTTGATTTCAGCGACCCATTCTCACACGACTCCCAGCGTAGGTGGTGATGACCCTGGCAGCGAATCTTACAAGGAGAAGCGCTTCGACGGGATGGTCACGGCGATCACCCGTGCGATTGCGAATCTCCAGCCTGCCTCTGTCGGGTTTGGATCCCACGATGAGCCTTCTGAAGTTCGCAACCGTCGTTGGCATATGGAGGCGGGAATGATGCCGCCAAATCCGTTTGGAGAGTTTGACAAAGTGAAGATGAATCCAGGCTTCAATCACCTTGTCCAACCTGCAGGTCCGGTTGACCCGGCCGTATCCGTAATCGATGTGAGGACACGTGGCGGCCGGCCCCTTGGGCTTGTTGCCAACTATGCGTTGCACTATGTGACGGGTGTTCCCCGGCAAATTGTCAATGGGCGAGAGATGGGCATGGCGAGCGCCGATTATTTTGGGGAGTTTGCGCGGATCATGCCCTATCGATTGGCGGGCGCCAAGCCGACTGAGGGTTTTGTCGCGATGATGACGAATGGTGCGAGCGGCGACATCAACAACAACCCCTTCGGCATCGACCGCGCGCCACGGGCTCCATTTGAGCAGGTGCGTATCGTCGCATCGAAAGCGGCGGACGCTGCCTGGGAAGCCACCCGTGATCTTGAGTTTATCGTCGATCCTCTAATTGCCACGCGCCAGCGCGAGGTTTCGCTTACCTATCGCACCGTTACGAGGAATCAGGTGGTGCGTGCAGAGGCAACACTCGAAGCGATCAAGGAAGAGGGTGAAGAAGCTTTTCCGAAGAAGGCTGCGCAATACGCTCGACAGATTCTTAACTTTGAGGGCGCTCGGCCACCAGAGCCGGTTCTTGTTCAGGCGATTCGCATCGGTGATCAAGCGATTGTTGCCCTGCCCTTTGAAGTTCTTGTCGAGATCGGACTAGAGTTGAAGGAGGAGAGTCCGTTTGAGCACACCATTGTGATTGGGCTGGCCAACGGATCATACGGCTATCTACCTCCACCGAATCAGCATGTTCTGGGCGGATATGAGACTTGGATTGGCACTAGTCGCTTTGTCCCGCAGTCGTCAGTGATACTGGTTGAGCACCTCCTCGAGATGCTGGATGAGCTCAATGCTTTGTAGAAAGTCTTATGCGTTTTCGGCGGGAAGGGTTTCTGGGCGTATAAACTCCGGCACGCGATTGCCTGTCATTCGCCAGATACGTTGGCCGAGCGTAATTGCGGTGATGGTGAGACCGATGGTGATTCCCCACCACATCCCTTTGACTCCCATTGCAAGAGGGAATGCGAAGAACCAGCCCATGGGGAGTGCGACGATCCAATAGGAGATGAACGCGATCCACGCCGGAATGCGGACATCATTGAGGCCGCGCAAGGAGCCGGCAGAGATGATTTGCATAGCGTCGCTGAGTTGGAAGGCCGCGGCGACGAGGAGCAATCCGGCAGCGAGCGAGAGTGCCTGAGGTTCTGTGATGAACCACGATGCGATCTCACGATTGAAGCAGAGGAAAAGCGTGGCGCTTAGCATTGTAAATCCGAGGGCCATGAGCCATCCGCCGACGACGATGGGGCGCATGCGATCATTTTGATTTGCACCCCAGACTTCTCCGATGCGGACCGTCATCGCCATTGAGATGCCTAAAGGAATCATGAAGACGGTTGCCGCGCAGGTAATGGCCACCTGGTGTGAGGCGAGCGCCTCGGCTCCGAGGCTACCGATAATGAAGGTGGCCATGAGGAAAGCGCCCACTTCTGCGAGCAGTTGGATGCTTGTAGGGATTCCGATCGCGATGAGATGACGGACGGCAGGCCAATCGGGTTTGGCAAGCCATCGTTTCGGCACCCAGTCCTTGAAGCCAGGAAGATTGAGGCAGAGGCAGATGAGTCCTGCCATCGTTGCGATGCGTGCGAGAAGAGTGGCGAGGCCGGCGCCCTCGAGGCCCATAGCAGGGGCTCCTACGTTCCCGAAAATGAAGATCCAATTGAGGAGCACATTGAGGATAACGCCGCCGAACATGACCCAGAAGGCGGGCCACGGACGGTTCATTGCATCCGAGTGACTTTTGATGGCGAGGGCGGCTATGGCAGGAACCATGGAGCATGCCACCAAGTGAAAGTAGGTTGGAGCTGCCTGGATGACTTCCGGCTGTTGCCGGAAGAGTGGGAAGAAGGGTTTTACAAGCCAGGAGAGCGCCACCGTAAACAGGCCAACAGCTGTGGCGAGGTATAACCCGTGCCGAAGCGCGGCTCTTGCTGCGGCGGGGTCCTTTGCGCCACGGGCTTGGGAGACGCGAACGGAAACGGCTACGGACATTCCGATGCCCAGCATGAGCGGGACGTAGAGAATTGTGTTTGCGAGTGTGGATGCCGCGAGAGGGACGATGCCGACCTTTCCGATCATTAGGGTATCGGCCATGGAAATGAGCATGTGATTGAGCTGTCCCGCGATAAGGGGAAGCGCGAGAGCCGAGGTCAACCAGGCCTCTCGGCGGATGGTTGTTGAATTTTGCATGGATGGTATGAGTGGTTTGCACCCGCCGATTCGGACTGCTCCATGCGCCAAAGAAAAAGCCCGATGGAGCGAACCAGCGGGCTTTAGAAAATCTTGGTAAAGTAGAAATTAGACTTTGGTCAGAAACGCCCGCGGTGCCTGGATACATGGACCCAGAGCTTGGTAATCATTGGACGTGAAATAAAGTTCATGTTCGAATCGTAGGCTAGCGATGGGATACGTCAACAAAAATAGTCGTTAGTTTGGGAATGGATTCGGATTTCAACAAATACTCTCTAGATGCGAGGAGTAGGGCTGATGAGAGGGAGAGGTTTGTATGAGTGTTCGAGTGTTTTGCGGCCCAACACTATTGTTTTTTTGATGCGACGAGTTGCGTAAGAATGAGGGAGTGGACGTCGATCATTTCTTTTCCGGGCATTTTGCCGGCAGCGAGTTTCAGAAGCCCGCGACCTTTACCAAGTGAAATCGTTCCGAGGGTCATTGGGGCAAAGTCTTTCATGAAGTAATGGGAGTTTTCGACTCGCTCCTCGTTCTTGTCATAGAGAGGCGGATCGAAAGCTTTGCTGACGGTTGCTCGCAGCTCCCCGCCGCCTTCGAAGGTCAAGTCCAGTTCGCACCCGACGTTTTCCGGCGAACAGGTGTAGTATAGTATCGCTTCGTATTCACCGCCTGCGCCCACATCGATATCCCATGTGATGGAGTCTTCAGGGTTGGTCCATCCATGCAGAAACGAATTGTTGGGTGCTTTTGAGCTCCGTTGGATTTCCCCTTGGGCGATGGCGTCGCGCACTGGAAGTTGTGTGATCCGGCCGTATCCCACCGTGAACGGACGATCGGTGTTTTCTTTGAATGCAGACCGCATCTCTTCGGAGTGTCTTTTGGCCAGATTTGTGAGACGTTTGGTTGTACTGGGATGGTCTTTCGAGACGTCTTTTCGTTGGCCTGGGTCACTGGAGATGTCGAAGAGTTGGCCCTCGGCATCGAAGCGGAAGCGTTGTGTGCGGATGCTGACCTGATCCCCCTTTATTGAGAAGAGTTCACGGTCGGTCCATGTGTTGTCGCCAGACTTGGGGATGAGTAGCGGGCGTAGGTTTTGGCCATCGAGGGGTTTGTCTGGCGCCGGGGCCAGGGGGATGCCGGCGAGGTTGGTGAGAGTGGGCACAAGGTCGATGGCGCCGGCGATTTGTGGAATGCGGATTCCGGGGGCGATTCGGTCCGGCCAGCGAATGAAAAAGGGTGAACGAAGTCCTCCTTCGTCGATCGCTCCTTTGCGTCCCTTCATATCCGCGTTCCATCGGTAGGAGTTAGGACCATTGTCTGAAAAGAAGACTACGATCGTATTTTTGGCGACGCCGGATGTCTCGAGTGCATTGAGGAGACGTCCGACGTTCCAATCGATGTTTTCGCAGAGGGCGAGGGCGGATCTCGTCATGGCGAGGTCTTCACGCTCGTGGTCGCGATGGTGCATGATGGGCTGGAAGTCTTCGAACTTTTGGAACCAGCGATTCGGTACCATCATGGGAGAGTGGGGGGTATTATACGGGACGTAGCAGAAGAAGGGTTTCCCGGCGGTGGCTTCTTGTTTGATGAAGGCCACTGCTTTTTCAGTGATGTCATCGACGATGAAGCCCCTACCGCGCACGCGTTCGCCATTGTGATCCATGGGGACGTCAAAGTAGTGACTCCAGTGACCTGAGGTGAAGCCGTAATACTCGTCGAAACCGCGGTTGTTTGGGTGATAGGGTGGTTGGGTTCCATTGTGCCATTTTCCAAACGCGCCGGTGGCATAGCCTTCTTCTTTGAACATGTCGGCGATCGTTTTTTCGTCTGGATTGAGTCGACCTTCGCCGCGAGTCACGCCACTTACTCCGGTGCGGGGATAGTATCGTCCAGTGAGAAACTCTGCGCGGGTCGGTGCGCAAACCTGGCAAACGTAAAAGGATTCCAAGGTGGCCCCGTCACGGGCGAGGGAGTCAATCTGAGGTGTTTTGAGGTTTGCGTTTCCGGATATACTAAGATCGCCCCAACCCTGGTCATCGGTGAGGATGATGAGGATGTTTGGTTTCGTTTGTGCCTGTGCTAGAGAGGCTGACGCGACGAGGATAAGAAGGGTGCGAATGAGCATTGTGAAGGAGATGAGTTGCTGAAATTTTTACCTTGGTCGCCGAGGAATCTACGTCTCTGCTTGGTCCATTAAATCAAGCCATCGTTTGGTGAGATGATTTCTTAGAGATATGTATTGCTTTTTGAGTTTTTGGGAGCGGGGTTACACTGATTCGACTTGCAAGATCATACCATCTTTTGGCCCGAGACTAAGCTCGACGAGTAGCTCGGGTGGGTCGTTGGATTGTTCGCAAAGCGAGAAGCGCCATTTTTGGGCGAAGGTTGCGAGGAGGAGAGAGATTTCCTTTGACGCGAAAGTCTCTCCGATGCACATCCTTGGACCGGTGCCAAAGGGGAAGTAGGAGTATTTTGGGCGTTTAGGTTGTGGATTTTCGAGCCACCGCTCCGGTTTAAATTGCTCGGCATTGGGCCACCAACGAGGATCGTGGTGGACGAGGAATTGTGACATAAAGATGCTGGTTCCTCTTGGAATCAAATAGTCGTTTATTTCGACATCCTCGACTGCTTGGCGGGCAAGTGTCCAGACCGGTGGATAGAGTCTGAACGATTCGGCAAGGATTGCGTTGGTGAGTGGGAGGTCTTTGACGTCGTCAAAGGTGCCGGGTCGATCGCCCAGAGCAGCGGCGACTTCGCGGATCATTGCGTTTTGGATTTCGGGGTGTTTGGCAAGAAGATACCAAGTCCAGGTCAAGCCTCGCGCAGAAGTTTCATGGCCTGCGACATACAGCGCGGTCACCTGATCGTGCAGTTCTTGGTAGCTGAGGGACTGAGCGCCTTCTTCCAGATCTTGTGCCGCAATGAGCGTGCTTAACAGATCTTCACCCTCTTCCCAACCACTCTTTCTGCGCTCTTCAACGATCGACTGAATCGACTTATCGAATACCTTGATGGCATGATTGATCTCTCGGGCCCGAGGTAGAGGTGTATGGAGCCATAGCTTTGAAAAGGGCCTGATTAGTTCGAGGAAGCTTGAATTCAGCACGGTGAGTGCCTCGGAGATTTTGTTGGTATCGCTTTCAGAGTGTTTCCCGAAAAGGGCTTCGATCACGATTTGTCGAGTCAAGTCGCCGGTTTCGGCTAGAACGTCGTAGACACCACCGTCTTCCCACTTTCTGCTCCAAGCGCGTCCATGTTGGACGATCTGATCCGCGTAAGCCGCGATGCGTTTGTGATGGAAAGATGGCTGCATGAGCCGCCGGATGCGGGTGTGCTCTTCGCCATCGATAATCAAGACGTCATGCTTACCGAGAAAGGCATCAGCGCGCTTGAGGGCGGGAGATTTGTTGAACTTTTTTGCCTTGTGAACAAGGATATCCCCGATCATATCGGGTTCGGAGACGACCATCCATGGTTGGTTAAGGACATGCATGCCGACGACCGTTCCGTAGTCTCTGGTCAGATGCTGGATCATCTCCAAGGGATTGTGGACGCGTTCGAGGAACAGAGAGATGGCGTTTCCTTTGGGGCCTGGAATTTCACGGGGCATGATTGACTCAAATGTTATGCAAAAATCATGTGTTTTCTATCGCCAGTTAGGATGCGGATTGGATTCTGAGTTGCATTCCTTTCCTTGGTCCAAGAGTGAGTCCAACGAGAAACTCGGGAGGGTCGTCTGTTTCTTCGCAGACAGAAAAGTTCCACTCGCGGACGAAACTGGTGAGGAGAATGAGTATTTCCATCGATGCAAACCGCTCTCCGATACAGGTGCGCCGTCCTCCGCCGAAGGGGAAGTATGCAAAGCGGGGACGAGTTTTTTCTTGGTTGGCTAGCCAACGGTCTGGATCAAAGACAAGTGGTTCGGGCCACCAGCGCTTGTCGCGATGCGCGAGGAACTGTGGCAGGACAAGACTTGTTCCTTTTCGGATTTTGTAGCCGCCCAGTTCGAGGTCGACTCGAGCTTGGCGTCCGATTGCCCAAACGGGGGGAAGGAGGCGCATGCTTTCCGATACCACAGCATGGGTGTAGCGGAGTCCTTGAGTATTTGCATAACTGATTGTGGTATCGCGGATTGATTGTTCGATTTCTTCGCGAACTGCTTGTTGAATTTCAGGGTGTCGTGCGAGGAGGTAGAGCGTCCACGTGAGAGCGCTGCAAACCGTTTCATGACCTGCGAAGAACAGGGTTGCGACTTGGTCCCGGACCTCGGCATTGTTCAAGGAAGGAGTATCGCCCTCGGTGTCTTGAGCGGCGAGGAGCATGGAGAGCACATCGCCTTCGTACTTTCCGCTTTCTCGCCCTTGGGCGACGAGTTTGATGATGGTTTCATCGAGAATGCGGACGCTTTCGTTGATCTCGTGGACGCCGGGTAGTGGGAGATGGCGCCAAATCTCCTGGAATGGGAGTGTGAGTTGGTGGAAGTGGGCGTTCAGGTTTTGCACGGCAAGGCCTACGCGCTTGGCATCGTTCATCATACTACTTCCGAACATCGCCTCGCAGATGAGATCTCGGGTTAATTCTTCCAACTCGTGGTGGACATCGCGCACATCGCCTGAGCGCCACGATCTTTGCCATTC
>JBCDBW010000015.1:0-54744 GCA_039182965.1 Verrucomicrobiota bacterium | reverse complement strand
TGGATCTGGCCATCTTTTACCTCGGCATTGCACATGAAAACGAGGGCGGCCTCGCTGATGGTCAGCATCCGGCCAATGCCTTTTGGGTATTCGAGTGACGAGTCTTGCCATGTTTGGCTGTAGTTGACGTTTGGGGGCACGAGCATGAGACCAGTGACTTGACCGTGTCCTTCTTGTCCCTGAGGGCCGGTGTATTGCTTTGAGGGATCGGCGAGATGGGGATCGAAAAGGTTAGTGCAACGAATGTAATCGAAGACTTGGGCGAGGATTTGGTCCCGATCGCTTGCGAAGTCGCTTCCGTATTTATCGGCAAAGGAATCGCCGTAGCCGGGGTGGGGTTTGGCAGTGAGGCGGCGCAGCCAATTGAAGAGTGTCGCGTTTCTGCCGTCAGCGGACTCGAAGAACTCACGAATAGGATCATTCGCGAAAGCTCTCTGGTAGAAGTAAGGGTAGCCTCCTGCGGTGGCGCAGAAGGCGATTAGCTCGTCATTGGGAGTGCCAAAAGCGGATTGTCCGCTGGAGCGAGCGACGTCGGCATGGATTGGCCACATGGCCATCCGCGGTTGGTTGAAGAGGTTCACTTCCGGGGCGCGGCTGGAAGTGGTTAGAAAGAAGCGGAGGGGATTTGGGTCGAATCCGCTGAGGGATCGATCTGGATTGAAGGCGAGTTCATCGACGGTGGCAAAGAGCGCTTCGCGGGCGGGGGGCATGGTGTAGCCGTTGCTTTGTGAGACGGTTCCGAACATCGAGCCGCCGAAGGCGATTCGTGGGCTGGTATTGTGGAGTTCCTGAATGACGTCCATGTCGTAGGCGCGAGAGGGGTCGAGAGTGGAACCTGGTGCGAGCACGGCACTGAGTGATGTCGTTGCGGGGTGCCCGGGGTATCGCGAATATTCTCCAAACACGGGTTGGAATTTTCCGAAGGCACGTTCCTGTACGGTGTTAAATCTGGGAGTATCCCAGAAGCTGCCCTCGACGGCTGTGTTGATATTAACTTTGCAACTTTCGTCGTCTGTCCAAAAAGCGATGCGAGCGACGATTGGATTTGATGTAGAGGCTTCGTTTGGGCCGTTGAAGAAGCCGCTCTTATCAAGTGTTCCGAGAGTGCCGTCTTCGAGAACGTAGAGCCATGCGACGGGCATGGGCAATCTTGCGGTCAGGCCACTGCTGACTGCCTCGACGGCTCCGGGGATGACGCTGGTGTCGTAGGAGAAGCCTTCGACGCCTTCATCGGAGAAGGATCCTATGCCCGTTGTTGCGCGTGGATCGAGGATCGGAAAGTGGAGTGAGAGGTCGTTTGATTTTCCCCTTGCCACCGGGGCATTCAGATCGGCAAAGACGTCTGGGTGATCGATCCACGTTTCATCGAGGTCTTCGTCGAGGGCATCGATACGGTCCTCGGCGAGCATGCGGGCGGCAGAGTATAGCTTATAAATTTGTCCGGGGTCCCCATTGTTTTCCAGGGTGCGGATGGCGCCCGGTTGGCTTGCCCAAACTGTGTCTTCAATTTCAGTGGCGGCGCGAATTTGGGCGATGACGAGCGATGCGGGAAGATCGGTGAGAATGCGTGAGCGAGTGCTTTCGCTTACTCGGCCTGCGGAGCGTCGTTCATCGCGTGAGATGATGAGAATTGCCGACACCAAGACAGCCATGAGCGAGAAGAGGACGAGAATGGTGATGATCGCGGCGCCCTCTTGGTTGGCCCAGTTGGCGAGGGTTGATCTTTTGGCAGCTCGCGGGCGCATGGATGAGACTGAAAATCCTGTGAGTGATAGTTGTTATTGCGAGGGGGCAGGGATTGTGCCAAGGCGAATGGGTAAACGGCGAGATGAGGTGATGGAATTGAGCGTTAGCCTCTTTTCAAAATCTCAATGGAGTCGGGATACTATTTTTTTGTCGATCTACAGATATGAGCTTGTTTGGCCCTCTGTGCGTTCTGTTATTCTATAACGGCCGCTTGTGTTCGAGGGCAGCTACAACGGAGCGATACTAAGCGCGAGCGTTAGTTTATACAATGACCATAGATACGCCATGAAGGAGAATGGGGAAAGGCGCAATGGTGATTATATTTGTGGTTTTTGGTGGCAGACGGGACGGAGACGCGATTTGGGCAGGCCCTTCGATTGAAGTCGGTTATCGTGCGCAATTTTCCATCAAGATTTGGCAATTTGGCAGAGATCGATCGACCAACGGTTCGACGTTTTCGTCGATGTGGTGATTCCATGATGGGTCCAGATTCGTTGAGTGGAAAAGATTGGGAGATTCGTGTTGCGAAGGGCAAGTGATGAGGGTATTGCTACCTCGCTCTTCGCCTTCGCCTGTTGTGGTTTGAAGTGTTTTTAGATCCTTCCCCGCCTTATGAAATGGTTATTACGGTACCCGAGACATCGGAGTGCGCTTGGCGACTGCGCGTTTGTATTGTTTTTCGTGATTACTTTATTTCCATCTGCGAGCCGAGCCGGGACAGTGGAATTAACGGGAACAGCTGACAGCGATGGGCGGTGGTATGAACTGGCCTCGGATGTTTTTGTACGGTTGGATCAATCGACGGGTAGCGGTTCCGGCACCATATACCCGCCATTTTTGATCAGTGAACTGCCCGCTTTCGTGTCGATTCCCGCGGGGGAGAATACGTTTCCAAATGGAACGAATTTTGATCTTGGTTCATTGGAGTATGATGAAACCGGGCTCACAGGGGTGGGTAGTGAGACAGCTTCCATTGTATCCCTTACCTTAGATGTGCAATCCAATGTGGCTGATGGGAATTCGGTTTTGGGACTCGGGAATGGCGGAAGTTCGGTAACGAGTGTTCGCTGGATTGACAGCGCCAGCCAAGTGACCCTTCTGGACGGGGTGGTCCAAAGTGTATTTTTGGCTGCCTCGGTTCGTCTTGCCTTTGCCAACATCGACGAGGACAGCGGGCTATCACAACCGGAGGCCTTCTATGATGGGACTTTTACGATTTTTGGAAGCCGGTTTGATTTGTATGTGGACGGCACTTGGACGTCTGTAGGAGGGGATAATCAGCCGGTGACTATTGATTTTTGCACCGGGGAACCGGCAACCTTGCGATACATCTGGGATTTTAAAGGGACGATCGACCATTTGACTTCCATCCCCTTTCCGGAAGTGGAGCCGGAATTTAGTTTTAACATGTCGGGGCATCCGACGTTGACCTGGGCACCGCCTGCCGGGGTGCCGCCGATGTTTGTTTACATGGTGCAGTCGAATGAGGATTTGGGTGAGTTTCCGTGGCCCCAAAGCGGCTATACGATTGCGGATTGCAACGGGGTGAATCTTTCCGGGTTCACGATCTATGGGCGAGGGGCGCCGGGAAGTTTCGAGGGGACGACCTGGTCGGACACAGATTTGTCTCTTCCGTCGAAGCGTTTTTACCGATTGGTGACGATATTTGCCCCGCGACCGTCGGCTGCGCCGTGAGTCCTCCGTCGCGGTGGCTTGCGGGCATATTTCGTTTGGGGGGGGCACTCGGCGATATCGCGGATTGTCCACCCGACTGCCGGATAGAGGAATTGCTCTTTTAATTGGACGCCGAGTTGCATGGCTACGGTTGGGTTGGCTTGGCGAAAGCGGGTGCCGCCCAGGTTGGCGAGGACGATGATCCCGAGTTCGGCATTTGGTGCGAAAGCGAGGTAGGCGCTGTGTCCGTCCATTTCGCCTGAGTGATTGACGATGCCGCCGTTGGCCTCGGGCGATTGGACGCGCCAACCGAGGGCCATGTTCATAGGAAGGCCGTCCCGCTCGAGGAGCAGGCCGGATCCGGTAGTCGTTGTTTGTGGGGTGCGCATGTTATGGAGGGTCTCGAGGCGGATGAGTGAGGGGTTGCTTTTGAATTGCAGGGAGACGAAGCGTGCGAGGTCGTCCACGGAGCTGACGACGCCGCCGTGGCCAAAGATGTCTCCGAAGCGAGTGGGCGGGCGATCGATGCGTGGGCGTCCTTGATCGTCGTGCCAGTAGTGGGTCGCGAGCCGGTGCAGCGTGCTTTTGTCCAGGGTCACGGTCGAGTGGTTCATTCCGAGAGGTTTAAAGAGGGATTGTTTCATGAGGGCCTCGAAGGGTTGATTGGCGACGCGTTCGAGGATGTGTCCGAGGAGGCCAAATCCGTAGTTGGAGTATTCGCATGTGGTGCCGGGCTCGAAGCGCAGTCGAGTTTTCGGGAGGGCTTGGTAAAGTTCATCCACCGAGTAGGGTTCGGCCTGACCGGGATTGAGGCGGATACCGTGAGGCACGTTTCTGCGATTGGGTGGATCTCGTGGCAGTCCGCTGGAATGGGTCACCAGGTGCCTTACTGTTATTTCGGCAACGGAGTTTTGATAGGTGGGGGCTTTGACGTTGGGGGGCAGGTATTTTTGAATGGGATCATCGAGGGCGATTCGGCCGTGCTCTACGAGGATGGCGAGGATAGTGGCCGTGATTGGTTTCGAAACGGAGCCGATGTGGTAGAGGGTTTTGGTAGTTGCTGGTTGCGTGGCGGAGAGGGATCTGAAACCATGGGCTTTTGCGTAGACGAGCTGATTTTGATGAACGACCCCTACGGCAAAGCTTGGGACGTCCGAGTGGTTTTGAATGGATTCTGTGAGGGCATCAATCCGTGCGGCATCCTGTGAGGTAAATCGGAACGAGGGGATTCGAGTGTCTGGATCAAAATCAATGTCTGAGTGGGGATGGAATGCGAATTTGGATGAACAAGCGGGGGTGAGGAAGATCACTACTGGGGCGATGAGAGTGGTGGTGGTCACGTTCGCAGTCAGCGCGATCCTTTGGATAATCCGGTCCATATCGAGTTTGTAAGGGCGTTGGTCACGCAGGCTTTCGGGTGCTACGCCATCGGCGAAGGATCGTCCAGATGATGAGGCTGAGCAGGAAGGCAGCGAGGAGCAGCGTGCCGTATGCCATCGCGGTCACGAGACCAAATGCCTTCAACACGATGAGCATGACGAGAGAATAGATACCTCCCGCGATGGACCAGCGGAAGACTGGTTTAAGCGATTGATTTTTCCGTAGTCGAGCAATGATGTATCCGGTGATGGGAAGGAGTCCGATCAGGATTCCGACCACGAGATAGAGCCACTGGACCCAGGCGCCTCCGAAGCGACCAAAGTGGAGTCCTTCCTGGAGGAAATAGAGTTTTTGTTTCCAGTCTGACTTATGAGTGTTGTGGACGAAGAGCACGGAGAGATCGGATTTGTCGAGCACGACCGTTTGCGACAACTCCTCGTAAACCATGTTTTTGGTTTTCCCTTTGAAGGTAAGGGTTTTTTCTCCTTTGGATGATGGAATGATCTGCTGGATCACGAAGCCAGGATAGGCCTCGTACACCCGGGCGAAGGCTTCCGAGTAGTCGACTTTGAATTTTTCATCTTCGACCGGTTCGACGATTGCGTCTCGTTTGAAGCGGGCGGGATTTTCGATGGAGAACGATTGCATGAGAATGCTCTGGAGTCCGAGCCAGAGTCCGGTGATTGCGAAGACGAGCGCTGGGACGGCGAGGAGAGCTCCGATTAGTTTGTGCCAGTCTGCGCTTGCGAGTCGGAGGCTTTTGGTTCTGATCACCCAGACTGTTTTTTTGCCGAGAAACGTGGAGAGGATGATGAGTCCGGTAACGGTGTTGACGAGAAGTGTGAAGCCGAAGAGGCCGACGAAATTTCTTCCGGGGGTGCCGGCGAAAAGGCGAACGTGAATCCCTCTGAGATACTGGGAGAGGGAGTGGTCATCATTGCCCTTGCCGAGGACCTCGCCGGTCTGTGGGTGGATGAAGACCGACGTAAAGAGCCACGGTCGATTCGTTAGGGCGAAAGGATTACGGGCTCCGGCGGGGTTAAAGGCGAGGACTCTTAGGGCATGTTGCTCATCCTTGGGGAGAAAGACTCCGCCCAAGCTGATGGTATCGGAATCGACGTTGATCTCGTTCCGAGCGATTTCGATCCAATCGTTCAGGCGAGAGGGGTCTAGACTTGCGCTATCAATCCTGGCCACCTTGCGATTTTCCCACAGGTAGAGGTGATCGGCGAAGACGGCGACGGCCCCGGTGATGAGAATCAGGGCGAGGAAGCCACCGGTATAAATTCCGCACCAGCTATGAAATTTCCAAAAGGCTTTCACCATGCGGATGCCTGGTCTTTGCTCGGTGTATCTTTGGTTCTCCGCGGAGGTGCGAGAACGGGAGCAACATGCATCTTCGCCCTTGGCTGGTCACTCTTTTTCGACGACAAAGAAGGCCCGCCTTGACGGGGATAGTTCAGTGGGAAGTGAGAAGTTCATGGACGTGGTGGTGCCGCTGGATGCGACACCGGTGGCGATGACATAGTGAAAACACTTGAGGTCAGTGCTCCCGAGGATCTGATATGTTTCGTCGATTGCGGAGTGCCAAACGAGGGTGATGGTCGTCCCTGTTTTGGAGAATTCGATCAGGGGTTCGCCGTCGACTGGCCGGAAGGGGGCCCTTGCGACCAGGGTGCCTTGGTGGATCTGGGTGCTTTTCAGGAGGCCTGCTCCGCCAGTGCCGACGACTGAGAACGTGCCGTCGAACTCGAGGCAATTCCCGAGGACGGAGACGGTGCCAACGAGGTTGTTGGGATCGGTGGGTGCATTGGGAAAGAGATTGCCTCCCGGGAAAGGTCCCAGTTGGTAGGGAAAACCGTTCGGGACTTCCGGATTGTTGAAGAACTGTGCGGTGCCGACGAAATCGAAAGCTGAACCGGAAAGGTTCAAATTACCAGCAGTGCCGCTCTCGTTGCCTTTGTCTGCCTCTTGGAGGTTCAAGCAGGGGGCTTCGACGGGCACCGGATTTCCGGTGGCGACGTCTGGATCGAACGGGAGCCGCAGTTGAATTGTGGTGCCCTCTCCCTGGAAGCCGGGAGCAACCGTGAGTTCGAACCCGTTGGGATTTGCAAGAGTCACCTGGTAATCGGCAAGGAGATTGACGAAATCGACAGAGTTGACGACCGAGCCAGCGAAATCGATATCGAGTGTAATGGTGCCCCCCAGAGTGATCGTTTCCGTGTCGGTATTACTTGTTATTAGTCCTGCGCCGCCATTCTGGAGCACGGATCCGAGGGTAAAATCGACGTTCGAGTCCGCGGGATCGATTGGCAAAGAATATTCAACGCCTTGGGCCATCGGTGTTGAGCAGAGAATCGTGACGAAGATGAGAGTGGCTCTTACAATCATTTTAGTAGAGCAGAGGCTTGGCGTCAACGGCGTCGCGACACTTGAAGTCAACTCTGCGCTTATAACTAACCTGAGCAGTTAGCAACTTTTTTGGTGTCCTAAAAAGGTTCGGTTATAGTGGCATCGCTTTTAACGGGGCGCAAGGGGATCGGTGAGAAGGGAAGGTATAAGACACACCCCTGCTGGGATTGACATGATGGCACTTAAAGGCTCAGAGGTTGTAGGTGGAAAGCGACGTTTCGGGGATGTCATGGTGGTGTTGGAATTTTGAGATGACTGAATGGGCGGGCGGGCCGAGTGCGGGAAACATTGTGTTTTTAGAAGGGTAGGGACCTTTTCCGCTTTGATTTGCCTTATGTTGCCGCCGCCGCCATTAGGGTCTTGGAGTCGTGCTTTCGCTATGCGGGGCAGCTTATTGGGGACTGTTGCTGGATGAAGAGTGGAGGTCTCTCGTGGAGCGCTGGGCACCGGCGGACTCCGCGATTGAGGCTACTTTGCACAAAACTTGCGGTGAATTGTTCGCGAGTCTGAAGGACTTGACACTTTTGTCGTTAACAGATTAGATGCCGACGGTATGAAATTGGCGTTTGTTGTCTTTGCTTTCGTGATCGGTTTTGCGGGTGCTGCCAAAGCTGCGGTGATCTTTGATGACTTCAATGACGGGAACGACGTTGGTTGGACTCGAGTTGATCCGATCGCACTTGCCACAGGCGGGACCTTCACTGGAGGAAACTGGTCGTTTCCGAATGGCAATTCATACGAGGTTGCGGGGACCCCTGAATCCCCTAGTCCGGGAACGCTAGGGACGGCACGGGCTTACTCTCTGCGCCTTGATGAGACTTATTCGGACACGGTTATGAGTTGGGAGGTTTTGGACTGGACGTCTGGGAATGGGCGTCAGGCATTCGGAGGTCTAGCGCGGGTGGGGAGTCCTGGTCCAGGGACGACCAGTGGATATGGTTTTTTCTATGGCCCGAGTCTCCTTTTGGGCAGCGAAGGAATTGCTATTTTTCGAATTGATAACGAGATTCCGACGGTCACGCTGGGGTCTCTGCCGCTGGACCTCACCTCCGGGACGCCCTATCAATTCGTTTTCAGCGTAATTGGTGAGGATCTTAGGGGACAGGTTTTTGACATCACAAACCCCGGTTCGCCGCAGTCTTTAGGGATCATCTCGGGTTTCACTGATTCGACCTATGCGAGTGGGAACACAGGACTATTCGTGGGAGGTGCTGGCGTCAATTACACGACTGCCGCCACCACCTTCGACAACTATTTTGCGGCTCCAGAGCCGTCAGGAGCCTTGCTTCTGATGGTTGGAGCGACCATGCCGCTGTTGCGCAGGCGTCGCTGCGAACGCGTGTATCGATGAGTGTGTATCTGTCTGGCAGGCAGTATTTTTTCTGAACCGGTTGTTGGTGTTTTTTGAGGGAGATGGCGATTTTAGATGGGTTAGACCTCAGACTTTGACACCAACGAGGCACTTACCGCCTCTATCTTGGAGGAAAGTAGGAGTTGTTCAGAGTTGGGCCGTCTGTCTCCAAAGACTGATTGGGGTGCAGATTTTTCCGGTTTATCAGGGTTGGGATCCAGAGGGGTGCCGAGGGTGGGTTGCTTGAAACGCTCCATTGGCAATGGAACAGGCGTATGGTCCGGTTGCGCTCGATGGCGTTGTCTGCGAGCATGAGGCGTGGAAGCTGATTGTTTGTGTAGCTTTTTCGGGTTGGTGGGGAATGGGGAGGTGGATAAATGTATCCAGGTTACGGCGCTTGGAGTGGTGCAGTTGTGTGAATAGTCATTGGTCAGAGAGCACTCATTGGTATGATGCGCGTCGGGCGCGATTTTGGGGGATCATCGGTGTATTAGTCACGGTGATTCTGATTGTGGGCGGGGGGCTTGCCTATTGGAAGTGGCCGAGCATCAATCGCGTGCTTCGGGCGGGAGAAGTGGAAGCGCTGGCGGTGGAGGCAAAGCGGTTGGTGGCCGACGGTGAGTATGGTTTGGCACGCGAGAAGGTATTGCAGGCGATGGAGATTAATCGGAATCATCCTGAGGCGATTCGGGCCGCAGCGGCCCTCATGGGACGTTCGAATCCGGCGGAAGCGACTCGGATTTTGCAGGGTCTTCGCGCGCGAGGGGAAGTTCTTTTGGAGGACCGGCTGACGTTGTTTGAGTTGTTGATCCGGCAGGAGCGTTTTCGTGAAGCTAGAGAATTGCGGTCGCGCTTGGAACTAGAGGTGCCGGGTGATGTGCGGGTTGTATTTTTGTCGGCCAAGCTGAGTCTAGCGGAAGGGGATGAGGCGTCCTTTGAGCAACTGGCGAGGCGGACGATTGAACTGAAGCCTGATCATTTTGAGGCGCGCCTGTTATTGGCGCATCGGCAGATTGACAGTGTGATTCCGGAGATCGCCGAGCAGGGATGGAAAGTGATTGAGGAGCTTGCTGAACTGCCGGGTCGGGAAGGGCTGACGGCGTTGTTTTTGATCAAGGATCGAGGGAGTCATTTTGTGAAGGACCACGCGCGCTATTTTGAACTTTTTCGGGATCATCCGGATCGGAGTGTCGGGGCCGAGGAGGAGCCGACAATTGATGTTTTGCAGTGGGAACTGGCGATACGTCCATTGGATGAGAAACGGATAATTGAAGCGGCTATCGAGCGGTGGGCAGTGGTGGGAGGAAAGATGTTCAGCTCGCGACTTAGTTGGCTCAATCTGAACGGCTATTCAGACTATGTGAGAGAGTACTCCGAAAAGCGTGGGGAAAAAGGGGATCCGGCATTGCTGGGGTCGAGGATCGAGGCAGCTCTGATGAATGGTGATACGGCGGCTGCGCTGGAGGAGATCGAAGCGGCAGAACTTACCGGTGGTGAGAAAGGGCGCATTGAGTTTGCGCGGGCGCTCGTGGCGTTGGATGACGGGCAGCCGCTGGAGGAAGTGCTTCGCGCTTTCGAGTTGGCTTCCAAGACCGCGCTGGAGAATGGGGATCAAGCCATGGTGAATCGGGCGGGGCAGGTGGCGCTTATGCTGGGTGAACTGAAGGCGGCCGAGGTGGTGTTTCGGGCGTTGAGGAATGTGGCGCCGTCGAAAGCTCATCAAGGTTTGGCAATGATTGCTGAGCGAGAGGGGGATTATTACAACGTTCTCGACCACATGGAAGCGCTGTCAGCATTGGAGCCGGGTCTTCCAGACGTTGCTCAGCGAACGGCTTATTTGCAGCTATTGCTAAATCGCCATGCAGATGAGGCGAAGGATACTGCCAATCGATTAAATGCCTTGAATCCGGACGATCCATCTGTCGGGTTACTAATGGCTTTGAGCGAGTATCGGAACCTGACGTTTGATCGTGCCAAGGAACGGTGTGCCGCGATTAATCTGGGGCGTTTGAAAGAGGGGCAGCAGGCGGTTGTGGCGGCGATTTATGGGGCGGCGGGTGACCGTGAGCGAGCCGAAGAGATCCTTGGAAGTGTGTCGGCGTTTCGTTTGAATGCTGCGGAGAAAGAGTTCTTGGTGAAGGCAGGTGTGAAACTGGATGACTCGGAGTAGGTTTTAGGCAGAGGCGCGTGCGTGACGATTTGGGAGTTTTGCTCCATAGGTAAGGCATCGCCAGATCCACTCGAGTGGGCCGAAGCGGAAAAATTTTAGCCAGAGGGAAGACAGGAACGCTTGACCGAGCCAGATGGCCGGGACGATGGCGAGGACCATGGGAAAAGGAAGTTGGGCGCGAAGGCCGAGGCCATGTCCGTAGAAGAGTAGGCTGAGGACGAGGGATTGGCCGATGTAATTTGTGAGTGCCATGCGGCCGATGTTAGCGAAAGCGTTTTGAATGGGACGCTTTGAGTCTTTAGTGGATTGGCACCAGTAGACGATGAGCGCGGCATACCCGAGCGCGAGGAGGATCATGGCGAGGTATGCCAATGGGAAGGACGTGAGAACGGCCGTGATTTTCCAGTTGTGGTAGTGGTCCCAGCCATGTCCCGCAGTGGCGATGGCGAGGCCGGATGTGATTGTGATCAGGGCGAGGCGGTGGTATCGGACGAGAGGCCAGGCGCCTTGGAAGAATCCGAGTTTTACGAGGGCGATGCCAAGGAGCATCCAACCGCCGGCGATCCAGAAGACGAGGAAGGGGATCCCGACGAATTGGAGGATAGCGGCGTAGAGCGCACGGTAGGGCATTTGTCTCAACCAGGAGCCCGAGAAGGCTGCGTTGGCTTTCTTTTCGAAGTTGTCGTCGGACTCGGTGGATGTGTCGATGTCGATGGCGGCTTGGAGGTCGAAGTCGGATAGATGGAGGCCGAGGGCGAGGAGTGCGATCAAGCCGGGCAAGACGCCGAGGAAGAGCGTGCCCACGATAACTAGCGTGCGTGGTCTCCAGTGTCGGCACCAGAAAATGATAAGGCCGGTAACGGCATATGCGACGAGGATATCGCCATACCAGATGAGGTAGGCGTGGAGGATGCCGAAGACGGCGAGCCAGGCGAGGCGTTTGGTAAAGTAGGCGTTGACTGGCAGGCCGGCGGCTTCTTTGTTTTGTGTGGCGAGGATGATTCCGGCGCCGAAGAGGAGTGCGAA
The DNA here is from genome assembly GCA_039182965.1 of Verrucomicrobiota bacterium. Taxonomy (GTDB): domain Bacteria; phylum Verrucomicrobiota; class Verrucomicrobiia; order Verrucomicrobiales; family DEV007; genus JBCDBW01. Next base: position 42,985 of record JBCDBW010000015.1, on the reverse strand, counting down.
GAGGGACATGAACTTTCCGCTGCCGACGATGATCACGACGTGCCAGAGGAAGCGGGAGAATCCGGTGGTGTCACCGGGGCTGAAGTAGTGATCCTCGGCGAAAGCGAAGTCGAGGATATTCATAGGAACGAGACCGCAGAGGGCGATGCCTCGAATGACGTCAATTGCTTCGATACGGTTGCGGGTGGGGACGAGGGATTTGGGTAGGAGAGGGGGTGGGTCCTTAGAAGCATGACACATGGGAGCGGGGATGTTAGCGATGGAAGGACATCTAGCCAAGGGGTAATGGGGTGAATTGGCCTTGTTTGCCATCCAGGAGAGGATATGGTGTTAGCCAAGATGAAGCCGTTTGCGTTTCGATTGCTGGGAGTGGGGATATTGGTTGGGTGGATCGGTTTTGGGTTTTTGGAGGCGAGGATGTGGACGTCATCGGACGGAAAGACGATCAAGGCGGAGTTTGTCAGCGCGACGGACACGGAAGTGACGATCGTGCGGGCGGATGGAAAGGAGTTCACCATGCCGCTAACGCGGCTATCGGACGACGACCGGGCGTGGATACAAGCGAACAAAGATGAGTTGATGAAGGCGACAGAGGCGGCGAATGCGAAGCCTATCGAGGGGCCTTTTGCGGAATTGGTGACGGGTCAATTTGAATTGTCGACTCACGGGGAGTTGCCGTTTGCTTTTTATGGGTCGCTGGATTTTGACGGGGCGAAGCAGTATCCGCTGTTGTTGGTGTTACACGGCAAGAGCGCGAACAATGAGAATGGCAAGCAGGCGGGTATGGCGCGCCGATTTACGATAGCGGAAGTGCAAGACCAATATCCGTGCTTTGTTGTGGCGCCGCTTTGCTATCAGCCGTATGGGGCGACGGGTGGGGGGTGGAGCGACAAGCCGGGGGAGGAGGCAATTGCTTTGGTGGAGGCATTGATTGAGGGATTGCCGGTGGACGAGGCACGCATTTACGTGACGGGAAATTCGATGGGTGGATTTGGGACCTGTCACCTTATGGCAGAGGCGCCGAAGTTGTTTACAGCCGGAGTCGCGGTGGCGGGGTATGGGCGTGATGATCATGCAGATGATTTGAAGCGGGAGCCGTTGAGGCTCTATCACGCTGCTGACGATCCGGTGGTGGAAGTGGCGGGGGCGCGGCTTTTTGCGGAGGCGATGAAGCGATCGGATACGTTTTTGTATACGGAGTATCCGGATGGGGGGCACGGGATCTATGGACGGGTGTTTGAGGATCCTGGGACTTTGGAATGGTTGTTTGGGCAGCGGGATTGATCACCGGCGCGCTGCTTGACCCAAAGGGCGCGCGTTGGCGCTGTGTGAGGTGTGGATCTGAAGGGGTGGACGGTTCGAATGTGATTATTGTCGCGGTGTTTTCACTTGCGCGGTTGTTTTGTCGTCTGAGAGTGGCGTCATGCCGATTCCCGCCGCACTTTATGATACCAAGGGTTTTGAGCGCGAAGCTTTCGCGACTTGTCCGGGCCACGAGGAGATTGAATGGAGCTATCTGGATTTTCGCCTTTCGGCGGAGACGGCTTTTGCGGCCGAAGGATGCCTGGCGGTTTGTGCATTTGTGAACGATGAGCTAGACGAGAGGTGTATCGAGCGGTTGAAGGAGGTGGGGGTGGAACTCATTGCGTTGCGATGTGCCGGCTTCAACAACGTGGATATTAAAGCGGCCGATCGGGCCGGTATAGCGGTAGCGCGGGTGCCGGCCTACTCACCTTATGCGGTGGCGGAGTATACCGTGGCATTGTTGATGACTTTGAACCGGAAGATCCACCGGTCACACAATCGGGTTCGAGAGCACAATTTCTCCCTGAACGGCCTAGTGGGACGCGATCTTTTTGGAAAGACCGTTGGAATTGTCGGGACTGGAAGAATAGGGCAGATTGCGGCGCAGATATTCCGAGGCTTCGGGTGTGTGGTGTTGGCGCATGATCCCTATCCGAGCGAGGATTGGGCGCGTGATAACGGGGTAACCTATGTATCCATGGATGAATTGTTAGGGGCAAGTGATGTCATATCTCTTCATCTGCCGCTGACCCCGGAGACGATGCGAATCATCGACGAAGAGAGCCTTGCGAAAATGAAGCCGGGTGCTTTTTTAATCAACACGGGCCGTGGTCGGCTCATTAGCACGCGCGCTTTGATTCAGGCTTTGAAAGAGGAGCGATTAGGCGGGGTGGCGCTGGATGTTTACGAGGAAGAAGAGGGCGTTTTTTTCGAGGATTTTTCGGAAAGTGTCTTGAAGGATGACGAGCTTGTTCGTTTGATCACGTTTCCGAATGTCTTGGTAACATCGCATCAGGCGTTCTTGACTCATGAGGCGCTCGCGGAGATTGCGCGCGTGACGACGGACAGCATTCGGCGGGTGGCAGCGGGTGAGGCGTTGGATGCGGTGTGTGTCGTGAAGTGACGTGCGTTCAGCGGACGATGGACAATGAACCACGCGCGTAACAATCCGTTTCGGGTGTGGATGGTTGCGTGTTCGTTCGTTGGATTCCTAGGAATTAGGCGAGGCCGGATCGAATTAGGAGGGCGGTGAGGTCGGGGTCTCGGCCCATGAAGGAGCGGTAGAGGACGTCGGCCGGTTCGGAGTTTCCGCGCGAGAGGATTTTGTCGCGGAATTCTCGGCCGGTGTTCGGATTGAGGATGCCTTCTTTCTGGAAGCGGGTGAAGGCATCGGCGTCGAGGACTTCGGCCCATTTGTAAGAGTAGTAGCCGGCGGCGTATCCGGTGGGGTTTGCGAAGAGGTGTGTGAAACGCCGTGCCATTGTGGGCGGCTGAGTGGCGAGTGGGGCGAGGTATCCTTTGAGGATTTCATCGGCACACTCTTCGAGATTGCGACCTTTGTATTGATTGAAATGGATGTGGAGTTCGAGGTCGAGTTTTCCAAGTCCGAGCTGGCGCATGGTGGCGGAGGCGGACATGTAATTGCGGGCGGCGAGCATTTTCTGGAAGAGTTCCTCGGGAATCGGTTCTCCGGTTTGGTAGTGGGTAGCGAAGAGGTCGAGGCTTTCGCGTTCCCAGCAAAAATTTTCCATGATTTGGGAGGGGAGTTCGACGAAGTCCCAAACCACGTTGACGCCGTTGAGAGACTTATAGGGGACGTCGCCGAGGAGGTGATGGAGAAGGTGGCCGAACTCGTGGAAAATGGTTTCGACTTCGTAATGGGTGAGAAGAGCGGGAGAGTCGTCGGTGGCGGGGGTAAGATTTCCACAGATGAGGCCGAGGTGTGGGGAGCGATCGTGCTTGTCGGGATCGCCGGGGAGGCCGGTTTTGAGGTAGTTCATCCAGGCCCCGCCACGTTTGGTTTCCCGGGGATGCCAATCGGCGTAGAAGGAGCCGAGGTGTTCGTTGGAAGCGGTGTCGTGGAGATCGTAGAAGTTGACTTCCTCGTGCCATGTATCGGGCGCGGTGTTTTCCTGGATGGAAATATTGAACACAGTTTGTGCGATTTGGAACATTCCTTGGATGACACGATCGATCGAGAAGTATGGGCGCAGGTCTTCGTCATCGAAGGCAAAGGTTTCTTTGCGTCGTTTCTCGGCCCAGTAGGCGGTTTCCCAGGGTTGGAGAGGTGCGGGATCCGAGTGGGTTTGGGAGGCTTTGTATTCCCGGAGTTCTGTGGCTTCGTCTACGAATGCGTTGGCGATGCGCTGGTGGAGGTCTTCAGTGAACTGCAATGCGGTATCGCCGTCACGAGCCATACGGCGTTGAAGGATGTGATCGGCGAAGTGTTCGGATCCGAGGAGCTCGGCTTTTTCATGTCGGAGCTCAAGGATTTTCCAGATGAGATCGGTGTTATCATAGTCGCCGCCGCGGCCAATGGTGGTGGAGGCTTCCCAGACTGTTTTGCGGAGTTCTTCGTCATCGGCGTGTTCGAGGACGGGTATCATGGAAGGTGCGTGGAGGGTGAAGCGCCATGCGGGGGCCTCTTGACCTTTACTTTTGGCGTCAGCGGCGGCAGTTGTCTTTGCGGTGGGCGGGAGGCCGGCGAGTTTTGATTCATCGGTGATGATGAGTTCCCAGGCGTTTGTGGAGTCGAGAACGTTCTCGGAAAATTTCTGGGTGAGTTGAGCGAGTTCAGCTTCGATTTCGCGGAGGCGTTCTTTTTGGGTTTGCGGAAGGTCGGCCCCATTTTGGCGAAAGTCTTCAATTGTCTCGTCAAAGAGACGTTTCTGGATGCCTGTTAGGGATTTGGCTTCTTCGGTGTCGCCATAGGCTTTGATGCGATTCCAAATGCCATCATTGAGAACAATTCCGGAGAAGAAGTCAGAGATCTTCGGCAGCATATTATTGTATGCTTCACGGAGGTCATCGGAATTATTAACGGAATCGAGGTGACCGACGAGGCCCCAGGCTTGAGAAAGGGTTTCTGTGGCTTCTTCGAGGGCGAGGATGGTGTTGTCGAACGTAAGATCTCGCGGGTTGAAAACCGCGGCGGCGAGGGTGTCTAGGTTTTTCTCGGCGTCGTCGAGAGCGCTGGTTATATCTGGCTCGACGCTGCCGGGATCGAGTGAGGTCCAAGGGATATGGAATTGGGTGGTGAGAAAGGGGTGCTCAGGCATGGTTGGTATCGTAGTGGTAGGCAAAGCCTCGAAACTTCTGTGCTAAGGCTGCGAAGGTCAAGGTCGGGCCGAATGGGAATGAATCTCTTGGCCTTCAGGGGAGTGAGGGCGGAATGGGGTGGGATTTTTCATGAACTTGTGCGGCCATTTGCTAGATTTTGGGTGATGATGCGATCAAGACGAGCGTTTCTGGGTGGGATTGGGAGCTGTGTTGGGGGGCTTGGGCTGAGTGGCTGGCTGGGGGAATTGGCATCCGGTAGCGAAAAGCGAGTGAAGCGGTGGGAAGGGAGGGCGTTTGGAGCTGAGGTTTCCATACAGTTTACGCCCGTGGAGGGTGATGGTGGCGATTTGGTGGAGGATTGCGTTGACGAAATTGACCGGTTGGAGGCCATGTTTACCTTGTACGAGGAGGATTCATTGTTGTGTCGATTGAATCGCGAGGGAGAATTGTTTGATCCACCAAAGGAATTCATTGAGTTATTGGTGAGCGCTGGAGAAGTGCATCGGGTGACCGGCGGGGCATTTGATGCGACGGTGCAGCCTCTCTGGGAGTTTTATGAGGGATACTTTCGCGCGCATCCGGGTGATGAGAGGGGGCCGAGTGAGGCGTTGGTAGCGAGTGTTATGGAGAAGGTGGGTTGGGAGAAAGTGGAGGTGCGGCCAAATCGGGTAGTCTTAGGAGAGGCAGGAATGGCATTAACCTTAAACGGGATTGTGCAGGGTTTTGTGACGGACCGTGTGGCTGAGATTCTTGCTGAGGCGGGGGTGGTACATGCCTTGGTAAACGTCGGCGAGTATCGGGCAATCGGGGGGCGTTTCGACGGGAGCGCCTGGCGTGTGGGGATTGCATCACCCGAGGAACGTGGTGCGGTGATCGACGTGGTTGAATTGAAGGATGTGGCTTTGGCGACGTCCGGCGGTTATGGGTTTCGATTTGATGAGCGCGGGCGGTATCATCATATGATCTCGCCGAGTGGGCGGGATTTTAAGGACGTGAGGCGTAGCGTCTCGGTCGAAGCGCCGGAAGCGGTTTGGGCAGATGGGCTGGCGACGGCAGGCAGTGTCATGGATTGGGTGTCATTCGGGACAGTCATCCGTCAATTGGGCGGAGTGAGGGCGCGGCTCTACGAGGGTGAGGATTTGGTAGGAGAGGCAGGGTAAGCTGCCGGGCGATTTTCGGTTGCCGTGCTGGTTTCCAGGGAGCTGTTCCGCGGAGGGGCAGGTATTGTTTGGTAAAGTCATTTTCTGACCCAGAGTGTGGTCTGTGAAGTGCTGAATTGAAACTTTCGTGAGTGCTCACGGATTAGGAAAGGTCGTTCTTTGATTTGGGTGAGTTCGAAGTGGGACGCGAGATGTACTTTGAGGTATTCGAGAGTCGAGGTTTTGGGCCAGAGTTTGGGAGGTGTAAATTCCTCGAGCCACGTCGCCGGGGTGGCGAGAAGGAGTCGGCCGCCTTTTTTTACAATGGCGGGCAGGCGCAAGAGGAGTTTGCGCGGGTCGGAGAGGCGGCAGATGAGGTTGGCGGCGTGGACGATGTCGAATTGGCCGAGGTTGGCAGGGAGCGCCATGGCGTCGGCGGCTTCGAAGTGGATGCGATCGGGATGGGAATCCGCGGGGCGATGAGCGACGAGGTCTGTGTAAAGATGGGCTTCGTTGTGTCGTCGGTAGGGGTGGGTGCCTTGGTCGCGAATGGCGGCGGCTGCTTGGATGAAGGAGAGTGAGTAGTCGAGGGCGAGCACCTCGGAACTGGTTTTTGCGAGTTCGAAGGCAGAGCGGCCGACGGCGCAACCGAGGTCGAGGGTACTGGCCACGTCTGCGTTGTCGCCGACAGCGAGACGGGCGGTTGCGACAGGAAAGTGAAGAGCCTCAGGCGGAGTGCCGGGTGGGGGAGCGATTTCTTCGGGGCTTCCGTAGTGAAAAAGGAGGTATTGGTCGAGAAGTGAGGTGGATTCGTAGGTAGCCGACATGAAGGGAAGTAATCAGTGTGGCAGTGGTCCGCAATCGAATCCTACCGTGGCGGGAGTAGTCAAGGGCGGTGGGCTCGGCCCTACGCTATTGATTTAACACCAGGAAGAGTTTTTGCTAGTCTTCGAGGAGAGCGTCGAGGAGATATTGCGACGGGCGGAAGTGTTCGATGAGGACCTCCTTTTGATTCCCTCGCCTCATGCGCACCTGTTGGATGTCAAAGTTGGGCGTTTTGTGCGGGGCGAAGAGGATATCGTCGTGAGTGGAGTTCTCGTGTTTTTTGAACATTGAAGGAATAATATCGCCGCCGAGATGATCATCGCGTCCCGTGGCGAGGTGACAGGTGCCAAGCACCTTTTCATCCTGAATGTCGGCGCCGGACACGGGAAGGATCTGGGTTCCGAAACCCAGTTCTCCGAGAGTTCCTGTCATGGGGTCATCGGCAAGCCGCTGATTGTGGGCGTCGATCGTTGCCTGACTCCCTTGGATGAGCGTGGACCGGACAATGTTCCGATTCTTCACTTCGAGGACACCCAAAGTTCCGTCTTCGTATTTCATCGGGAACTGGCCGCGAGCGTCTGCGGGAACAAAATAGACCTCGCCAGCTGGCAGATTGGCGATGTCTGGATTTTCCTTTCCTTTGCACAGACCGTGGGACTTTTGGGCTTCCTGACCCTCTAAGCCCAGCCATGCGGTGAGGATCGAGCCATCCTCCAAGCCGAAGTCGATTTCGACTTCGTCGGCGCGTGTCATCGCAAGCCGAAGCTTCTCGGCGTCCGCGGATACCTCATCGTAATCAACGGCAAGTCCAGTGTTGAGGATCACGTCATTGAGACCGTGCATTGTGGCGCCGCGGAAACCATGGATTTTACACTTTTCGGTAAGCGGAGCGGTGGCTGAGAACGTGGAAATACAGAGGATGATGTCGTAGTTGGGGTAGATATTTTTTTCGAGGGAGAGATGATTTCCATTTGTATCCCAAACATCATCGTCGAGGTCGAGATTGGAACCGTAGGTGCAGCGGTATGCGAAGAGGTGACCTTTGGTCATACCCAGTTCGGCAAGCGCACCCTTTCTGAGGGAAGCGTAAAATTCGTGGTATGCCTTTTTCTGCACCTCAAAACCCTGCTTGTTCAGAAACTCGAAGTTATTGATGTGAGCGGGGGGGTCGTCAAAGTCAATGAGGATACAGACACTGCAGCCTTGCGTGGGTTCGAAGACGGATCCGAGGAGACGAGTGAGTGAAAAGGGAGGGAACTTACGACGGGCGGGGTCGAGAATAATTTCCCTAGTGGGGGCGGGTGCGATTGTGGTGGTCATTTTTCGTATGAATGGGTTTGTGGGCGAAAAGATGAGATTTACAAAGATACGTGGCAGGGGCTGAGATGGACGAGGTTGGGACCGGATGCCCTCCTTTACTTACCTACCAGTAGGTAGGCTGTCAACTGAAAGTGGTGGGATTGGGAGTGGGTTGTCTTTCGGGGAAACGGAACTGTTTGGGCGAGCGTGGAGGGTTTCACGATCGGGAGGGCCTTGTTTGTTGGGCCTTTGGGGTGGGGTTTCGTCGCTTTACAAAGGGGAGAGGGTGCCGCATATTGCGCGCCGCATGAGTATTTTGATCTCTTTACTAACGGTCGTTTTGATCATCGTATGTTTGCTATTGATTGTGATCGTAATGATGCAGCGTCCTCGCCAGGAGGGTCTGGGAGCGGCGTTTGGAGGTGGGATGACGGATCAGATGTTTGGGGCGCAAACGACGAATGTTTTGCAGAAGGGGACGGTCTACCTTGCGGTGGCTTTTTTTGTAATTTCGCTTTTGTTAGCCATTTTGATGGCGAAGGACCAAGGGCGGAAGGCTTCGTTGCCCGAGGGATTGACGGAGAGCGATCCTTTGCCGGTGCTGGAAGCGCCGGCGACGGGTATCACGATTGATGACCCTTTGGATATGATGGGGGAGGGAGAACCGGGTGCTGTCGATGGGGATGTTCCGTTGAACGTGCCTTCGGTCATGATGGATGGTGAAGCTAATGCGGCGGAGGGGCTTGGGCTTGGGGAAATGGACGTCGAGGAATCCGCCTCGGACGGCGGGGCGAGTCCATCTGCGGGGGAAGCGTCATCGCCGGATGGCTCGGGCAACGTCACGGGAGAGTCGACGGAGGCACCAGCGGGTTCTGTCGGCACCTCGGGGGAGAAGGTGGAGGGATCATCGGATGATACGGGCGAGGTGGAAGTAGAAGAGGATGCTGATTCGGGAGAGAAGGTGGCGCCCGAGTAGGTTGTTTCGTGAAGACTTGGGCGGCAGATCGCTGGTCAAGACAGAGAATGGAGGTGTGGGGTTGAAGTGGCGTGGGGATTTTGTCAGTGTCACGGTTTTGTGAGATCGGAGTGAGGGGACTGAATGGCTAAGAAGACGACCGGCGGGAAACGAGTGTTTGAGCGGATCGGGCAGTATTTTGTGTATGCGGCGTTTCGTTTTTTTGAGTTAGTGCTGTTCTTCACGCCATTGAATTTGTGTTGGCGTTTGGGGGAGTGGTTCGGAACAGCGAGTTGTTATTTGCTGCCGAAGTATCGAGCGTTGGCGATTCGAAATTTGACGATTGCCTTTGGCAAAGAGAAATCCTCCGAAGAGATTCGACGACTAGCGAGACGCAACTTTGCGGTGATTGGTAGAAATTTCCTCTGCAGTTTGAAGGTCACTGTCATGTCGATTGAGAAGATCGAAGAGCGAGTGACCTTTAAGGGGGAGGAAGAGATGAAGGCGATCGCCGGATCGGGTAACGGGGTAGTAATTGCGTTGATGCATCTGGGCAACTGGGAACTGAGTGCGCAATTGAAGTCTTTGATTCATGGCATTGACGAGTGGGGATCTCTTTATCAGCGGCTAAAGAATCCTTTCATGGACAAGCACGTGAGGCGGCTGCGTGCGAAGTCGGGGCTGACGTTGTTTGATCGGAAGTCCGGCTTTTACAAGCCGATGCAGCTGCTGCGCGATGGTGGGGCACTGGGGGTCTTTGTCGATCAGCATGCGGGGGATGGCGGGGTATGGTGTCCGTTTTTTGGTCGCTTGGCATCGACATCGAATTTAGCGGTGCTGCTGGGATCGCGAACGGGTTCAAAGATTGTTCCCTTGGCGTTGTTGGCGGATGGGGTTGGGCGTTGGAAGGCTGTTTATGGTTCGGCACTGGATCCGGCGACTGCGGATGGTGGTGGCGGTGGAGATGGTGCGGGCGTGCTGACGGCGGAATTGAACCGGGAGGTGGAGGATTTGATTCGGATCGCGCCGGAGGAGTGGTTTTGGGTGCACAATCGTTGGAAGACGCCGAAGCCGAATTTTTTGTTTGCGGGATACAAGCGTGGTGTGCGGTATCCGGCGGATTTTGATGATTCGGGCGGGTTGCAGCCGTTTCGGGTCGTGGTGCGATCGCCGAATCATTTGGGGGACGCGTGTATTGCGATTCCGGCCGTAAGAGCGATCAAGCGCGGTCGTCCGGATGTGGAGTTGACGGTTCTAGGGCCGGCGGGAGTGAGGGATCTCTGGGAGCGAGTGGAGGAGGTGGATCACATGATTTGCCGGGAAGGGGGAGAAGGTGTGTGGTCCGTGGGCCGGCGGTTGCGGGAGGCGGGTCGTTTTGATGTGGGGATTGTGTTTCCGAATTCGTTGCGGTCTGTAATGGAGATGAGAGTGGGTGGGATCCCTCGGGTAGTTGGGTATGCGGGACATCATCGTCGATGGCTGATGAACCAAGTCATGCCGGAGCCTCCTCAACCTCGCGGTCCCGAGCACCAGGTGAACTATTATCTGAGGTTGGCGGGGCGTTTGGGGGCGGACGTGAAGGACGTGTTGGCGATGCGGAGGGTTAAGGGGCGTGGGGAAAACGTGAAAGGGGCAGCGGAGAATGGCGAGCCAGTAAAGGTAGCGATTTGCGCGGGGGCGCGGTATGGGCCGGCGAAGATGTGGCCATTGGAGCGCTTCGCGGCGGCTGTGAAACAAGTTCGGGAGCGGGCGGAGGTGGAATGGATCTTGTTGGGGGCACCCGGGGAGGAAGAAACAGGGGAGCGGTTAATTACTATGATTGGAGGGCGATGCAAGAATTTGGTTGGGAAAACGAGCATGGGTGAATTGATGGATGAGTTGGGGCGGTGTCGGCTCTTATTGACAAATGACACGGGGACGATGCATTTGGCGGATTTTTTGGGGGTGCCGACGGTGGCGATATTTGGATCGACGGATCCAGCGTTAACGGGTCCTATTGGGGATAAGCACCGTGTGGTGCGGCGTCATGTGGAGTGCAGTCCGTGTTTTTTGCGACGATGTCCGCTGGATTTCCGTTGTATGGAAGAAGTGACAGCGACCGATGTGTCCAATGAGGTTTTGGATGAGCTGGGAGTGGCCGGGCGTTTGTATGGATCGGGAGAGTGGAACTTGGGCAAGCGTTCGACTTAGAAACTTGTCTCGCTGAATGCACTGTTGCGCGATGACGGGGAATCGCGTTCGTGCTTTGTGCTTTACTCGGGGCGGCCGATCGGAGACGAGCTACTTTTTCATTAGAAGAGCAAGAACTGAGCGGCGGGCTCAGTTTGCTTTGGACTTCCAGTCCTTGAGTTCGGCAATGCGAGCGTTGTTGGCATCAATTTGGCGTTGAATAGCCCTGCTATCTGAGCTAGGCACGTTGCTGCCTTGACGTCGCTCTGCATAGATTTTCATCTTGGCTTTGAGCTGTTCGTTTTCCTTTTCGAGGTTGGCAATGAGCCGATCATAGTCAGGGCCACGAGGGGTGAAGGCCTTGGGTTGGTTGGTGGGAGGGAGGGCGGTGACGAACTCTCCCGTTGGGGTAGTGGCAGCAGAGGGGTTCTGGGTCGGGATGGCAGGAGGAGGGTTCTGTGGGCTGACGGTGGTACTTGATTCCTGCGGGAGCGGGGAGTTCGAGGGGGTTCTGTAATTTTCTTGGAGAATTTCTGTGAGGCTGAGAGCGTTCAGAAACTGGCGGGCGGAATCAGAAGGGTTAAAGACGATCCAGCCGGTGACGACCGCTGCGGTCATAATGACGGTTATGATGAAACGGAGCATATCTGTACGATACCTTGGGGCCGGGTCGAGGGAAACCGAAAAATCCGCATTGAGCGAGGGGACGGGGCAGACTAGGGAACGGATGCTTGAACGACGCGTTGCTGAATAAGGAGGTTGGGGTGGAAAACCTGGGATTCTTTTAGATGCATGGTCATGGAGAAGATGACGACGGTAACGCCGCCGACAACGGTCATTATTCCGAGGACGAATCCCATACGATTGGTTTGGGCGCCGATGAGGAGGACGACTCCGGCGACGCCTCCAAGAGCGAAGAATATCCACTTCGTGTCATTTCGAAGCTGTGATTGTTCTTTGAAGCCTTTGACGACGGTGGGGTCTTCGACGGCGTAGACTTTGCTGATGCGATTTTCGGCTTTGTCCCGAAATTTCAAGTAGGGCCAAATGGCGAAAGAGGAGACGATCACAAAGACGAGCCCCAGAGTTTGAGCTTTTTTGTCTTTGAGAAGGAATCCGATGACGAAGACGATGATGCCGAGGAGGATGCCGTAGATAAAGACGGGTTCGATGAGGAGGAAGAGGTATTCGGGATTTCCGAGGGCCTTGGTGAGATTTCCTAGGGTGTCCATGGTGAGATGCGATTGGATTGAATCGTAGGCGTGTCGGAAGGTTAGAGGAGTTCGGACTGTTCAGGATCGGAGCGAGCGGGGGTGCTGATGCCTAGTTTGGTGTAGGCGGCGGGGAGGGCGGTGCGACCTCTGGGAGTGCGTTTGAGGTATCCCTGCATGATCAGGTAGGGTTCGTAGACCTCTTCGATGGTGGATTCGTCTTCCCCGGCAGCGACGGCGAGGGAGCTGAGCCCGACGGGCCCACCGTCGAATTTGTGGATAACGGCTTCGAGGAGGCGAAGGTCCATTTCGTCGAGGCCGTCTTCGTCGATTTCGATCATGGCGAGGGCCTTATCGGCGACATCGGCGGTGATCACGTTATTGGCGCGGACCTGGGCGTAGTCGCGCACCCATTTGAGGAGGGCGTTGGCGACGCGCGGGGTGCCGCGGGAGCGGGAAGCGATTTCGAGGGCGCCGCCGGGTTGAACATTAATGCCGAGAAGGCCGGCGGAGCGTTGGATGATGGTTTGGAGATCCTGCGCGGCGTAATAGTCGAGGCGATTGGTGAGGCCGAATCGCGAGCGGAGGGGAGCGGTGAGCATACCGGAGCGGGTCGTTGCGCCGAGCAGCGTGAATTTAGGGAGGTCAAGTTGGATGCTGCGAGCATTCGGTCCGGCATCGATGATAATATCAAGCCGGAAGTCTTCCATAGCGGGGTAGAGGTATTCTTCAATGGCGGGATGGAGGCGGTGGATTTCGTCGATGAAGAGAACGTCGCCTTTTTTGAGATTGGTAAGGATTCCGGCGAGGTCGCCTGCTTTTTCGATTTGGGGGCCGCTGGTAGAGTGGAGTGTGGAACCAACGGCACCGGCGATGATGTGTGAGAGGGTGGTTTTGCCGAGGCCCGGGGGGCCACTGAGAAGGATGTGATCGAGGACATCTTCGCGTTGGGCGGCGGCTTCGACCATCAGGATGAGACGGTCTTTGACTTTCTCCTGGCCGCAGAACTCGGCGAAGACCGGGGGACGGAGGGAGACGTCGAAGGCGGATTCGGGGGCGGAGGTGGTTTCGGTGTAGAAATTATCGCTCACGGCAGTGGTAGGAGCTGGCGGGAATGGGATGACGAGACGCTAACGACGGTAATTTCGTATCAAAGCGATTTATTAACAAGTCTTAATTAGATGCGAAGAAGGGGTGATTTTTCGGGCTGGCCGCGGGGAAGAGGGGTCCGTTTTGGCGCCTTTGGGTGCGTGACTGAAGTGTTGCAAAGGTCTGGGAATCGGGGTCTTTACAATGTAATGGCATCATTCTAGCTTTTTGGTTGAGGCGATTGAATCTTGGGTCGGAGATGGAACTAAGAGAGAAGAGCGCGAATACGCGGAATGCTGAGGGAGCTGGTTTTACCTTATTGGAATTGGTTGCGGTGGTGGCGGTGATCTCAATTCTTGCCGCCTTTACGTATCCGGCGATGCGCGCCTTGACTTCTGCACCTGCGCGAGCGACGGGACTTCGCGAGGTCGTATCGGCGATGGATCAGGCGAGGATGGCTGCGATATCGCGGGGCGAAGCGGTGGCCTTGGTGTTTGTTGACGAGACAATTGATGATGATGAAAGGCCGTTCCGGAGCTACGCTGTCTACCGAGTTCGGTCTTATGATAGTGGAGTAACCGGGGCGTCTGGTAGTGGTCGATGGAAGGCTGTAGAGGCGCTCAGCTCGTGGGAGAGACTGTCATCGGGTGCGTTTTTTGGGACCGTGGGTAATGGGGGTTTTGACCGCGAAACGATTTTTGATGCTCCTTCGGAGGAGGGGGTTGGCGAGATTTTATTTCAGGGTGAAGGAGCGTATATGTTCCCGGCGATAGTCTTTAACAAGTTTGGAGGGGTAGTTTCGCCGCGGCCTGGCATTCCACTGGTCGTTTCTGTGAGCGAGGGGGTGGTTCGGGGTGGTCGTGCGACCGTGACAGGGCCGGGCACGGATCGGGGCGCGGTGGCGGAGGTGGTTGAGGTTGCGAGGCAAACGGGGCGTCCGCGCGTGGTTAGCAATTCGGCGGCATGGGATGAGCAATGAGTCGGGAGTCGTGATATTAAGCGGAGCGATCTACTGATGAAAATCCGTCTGCATTCCGGATTCACACTTATCGAAATCACACTTGCGATAGCGGTTTTCGCGATAGGAATTGTGTCTTTGGTTAGCCTGTTGGGCTTTGGAATGGATGCTTCGAAGGATGCTGCGGACGACTCGAGGGCAGTGATGATTGCGAGGCAAATTTTTGAGGATCTGAATATTCATGATAATGAATTCAGCCTTTCTCCGGAACCAGGACGACGTGCTTCAGGGCGACCGGCTAGAGTATTGAATCATTTTTTTCCATTGCAGCTTCCTACAGAAGAGAACGGGCTAGGTTCGATTTCAAGGTATATGGCGTTTGACGGAGATGGAAATCCAATTCCACAAGCGTTGAGCGAAGACGAACTGGCTCGTTCGTTGCAGCTGGTTGAATTTGATGATGGCTTGTATGACGACAGTGTGGCCTACGCTGTTTCGATACATCTAGCTCCTCACAAGGAGAATTTGACGAAAGCGGTTGTTGTTGTGGAGGCGCCGGGGAGTTCCCCCCGGTTCGATGCAAGGGGGCGAAGTGCGCGGCGGAGTTATCAATTCGTGTCTGTCGTGTCGCCGTAAGTGCGAGTTACGGAATATGTCTAGATTCATAGAGACCAGGGGATTAAATCGGCGGCAGGTCGTGATTTTTCCGCGTTTTTGCCAGAGTTCGATGGCCATTACTGGGATGACGCTTGTGGAACTGCTGGTTTCGATGGCAGTGACGTCAATTTTTGTTTTGTTGCTGGTTTCGGTCCTGGACATGACAAGAGGGTCTTGGGCGGCGGTGCAGTCGCGCGCGGACGTGAATCGTGAAGCGCGAGCCGCATTGATGATTCTGGCGGCGGACTTGAAGAGTGCCTACGAGGGGCTGCCTGACGAGCAACTTGTGTTTGCTCTGGGCAACAATTTTTCTGATGGGAGGGAGGGTGGATTGGAGTCTTCGGAACTTGTCTTTTATTCTGTGAGACCGAAAGAAGTTCAGCCGCCAGGATTCGTTGATGGCGTTTCTCCCGCTAGCGACTTGTGCCTGCTGAGGTATTATGTTGCCACTACCGAGGATGGCACGAGTGGCGTTTATTCAAGGAAGCTTTTTCGGGAGGTTTTAGGGAGCAACGATACCTTTGAAGGGATCGCGCGGCTGCAAGGTCTTGGGGAGTCGTTTTTGAATCCGCCGCCGAAGTTCAGCGGGCCGCGGCGGGTGTCGACCGATTCTGTGGTGGCGTTCAACGTCGTTCAGTTTCAAGTGCGAGCATATCGTCAAAATGAATTTGGTGACCTGGAGCCGTGGGTTCAGCCCGTTTCAAGTTCGGATGAGGAGAATTTCCTGCCGGCGTGTGTGGACATCACTCTAAGGGTATTGGGGACGAAGGCGGCTCAGGCGCTGCGAGAGCCCGAGGATTGGAGTGGGGAAAATCCCCGATTTGCCCGTTTTTTTGATGCGGACGAAGATTTGAGGAATGATGCGAAACTAGAGACGTTTAGTATAAGGGTGAAGTTGCCTGGTGGATTGGATGGCATTGAGGAATCGGAAATTGTCCCCATAGCGGGTCCTTAAGATGGGAGCAGTCAAAACTCGAAAGGATCGCGTTGACTCGGGTGGGTTTGCCCTCGTATCCACCCTGCTCATTCTCACGGCATTGGCTTTGTTGCTCGTGGGGTTGTTTACGATTGCTAAACTGGAGCTCAGGACATCGAAGGTTTATGGGGATCGGTATCGAGCGGAGTTAGCAGCTTCCGCGGGGTTTGAGGAAGTGAGGGGAGTGTTGCTTGACGCGGTGGGGCGAAATTTGGAAGACACTTACCATGTGGTGATGAAGGCGGCATCGTCGGCTTCTGGGGTGGGTGCAGATCGCGTCGTTGAGGAGACAGACAATCTTGTGGTGGGGGTATGGGATTCGGCGGGGGGCACCTGGAACTATGAGCCCCTTTTCAGCGCCGTCTTACGAGCTGACGGCGGTCCTTCTTTAGAATCGCCTGTCTGGCCGTTCGAGGGTCGCGAAAGGGCGGTTCAATTCGGTGAGGAAGGGAACGAGGCTGGCGAGGGGGTCGCCGCCAAATTATTCCCGACGGTCTATCGATGGCAGTCGGCGCGGCCGATGGAGGAACCCCGGGACGAAGTAATGGTGAGTGATCCGAGTGACCCGGCTTTGAGTGAATATAGTCCGCGGGTTGAATGGTTGCCGCTTGAGGACGATGTAGGGCAGCTTGTGGGGCGGTACTGTTATTGGGTGGAAGACCTCGAGGGTTTGATTAATCCTCAATATGCCGAGAGTGCGGGTCCGCGTTTGCCGGAGCGTGCCGTCTATCGATCGGGAGCCTTTAGCCAAGAGGAGATTGATGTGCCGGGCCTCGATTTGGAAGAGATTGCCTTTCATACCGTGTATGATCCGGGAAACTTAGATGCGCCCGGCGAATTGCCCCATCGAGACATCACTGACAATCGTGATCTATTGTTGACTTGGGAAACGCTGAAACAACCGATCTTTGGCTTGGATGATCCCGAGAGTTTTCCGGGTGATCCGGAGACTTATCTTGGCGTTGGAATTCGCCACTACCGAGAGCGTCCTGTGATCCCGTTCGGAAAGGGATATGCAGACGAAGGGAGCCCGGCACGAAATGTCAACGAGTTTCTGGTGAGCACAAGCGGTTCTCCAGCAGGGGTGGATGAATTGGCGGACTACTTGAGGCGCAACCTCCCTCTATTTGCGACCGACCGGAATCCTGCGATTACGGAACTTGGGGACGACTACTATCTAACATTGGCTGCAAATATTGTCGATTATGCGGATGAGGATGGGGATGCGACGGTTGTGACCGGAGCTTCGGGTGCGGCCCGTGGAGTGGACGGATATCCGGTCGTGAGTTCATTTTACTATGTGTTTTCGTACGCGGGTATCGAGAGGCGTGGCGAAGATGTCTTTCTTTTTATCGAGATTACTCCCTGGGTTGAGTTATGGAATATGACCAACCAATCGGTCAGTGGCGATGTGTCTTTGAATTACGATGTCGAATACACAGCGGCGATTGGCGTGGTGCCAGACTTTGACTTCAATGAAATTCCCAATTCGGATGCGGTCATCACTGGTATAGATGAGTCTAGGTGGTTTCCACCGCAGACCGTCGAGATTGAGGCGAACGGATTTGCTGTTTTAGAGTTTGGACCGGTTCGGTATGAGATCAACGGAGGGCCTGTCTTCATCGTGAGTCCTATATCCTTAGAAGGTCCTGAGACGCAGGGTGGCTATGAGTTGAGGTGGAATGGCAGGCTCGTTGATCGTTCTCCTGCCGGGGTGCAACGATTTTCTCCCATGACGATTCACTTTCGCTCGCCGACCCAAGGTGGGTGGAGGTGGCGGGGAACAATGCCGGGTTTGAGCTATCACGAAAGTGGCTCGGGTTTAGGATTCAGGAACAACATTGGCGATCCGATGATTGCTTATTATCTCAACTATCGGCAGGCGAGCGTTGACTATGATCGGGGATCGAGTTGGTACGGGAGAAACCGGCGTGACAACACAGCTCGGAACCGGAGTATCCGCGACCCGATACCGGGTGATGTTATTTACTCTGAAACATGGCCTTCGTTCTGGCCAGACGGCGGGCACAACACAGACGAAGTAGGCGCCAAGCCTCGGAGTGACGCGGAGATACCCTTTTCTATTCGAGATCGGCTCCTGCAAAATCCAGGAAACCTGCCGGTGTCCGAACCTGGGAAAGCGCCGTTTCGACTTTCGAATGCGGGCAGGTATTTCAGTATCGCGGAACTTGGCAACGTTTATGACCCGCTGCTTTGGGATCCTGGATCGCGGGCTACGAACGTTGCCGATCTGTGGCCGTTGTGGAAGGACCTCGGCACGCAGGCTTCGCCGACCTCGGAGTATGGAGGGGGCAACACATTGCGAATCGGTCGTCGGGAGCATGTGGCACTTGACTTGGAAGGAACGCGGGCAGTGCAGTTGCTTGATTTGCTTCATGCGGGAGATCCGGGCCGACTGGAAGATTCATCAAGTGTAGATGAATGGAAGGAGAAAGCCTTGTCGGAGACGGTGCCAATGGGAGGGCGGGTTAACCTGAATACCGCGAGTCGAGATGTACTCAGGGCACTGATGGTGGGCGAATATGTTAGTGATGCCAATAAGGAGCCGCCTCAATTGGCGCCACCCACGGATGGGTTTACCATTGACGAGACGGGTTCGCTGAGGCAGGCAAGTCGCGTGGCGGATGCGATCATTGCGAGTCGTCCGTTTGGGGCGGTCTCGGATGTTGCGCAGGCGAGACATCGGGGCAAGAATGGGCATCCTGCAGAAGGGGCGTTTGCCTTTGGTGACTTGGATCTGTATATGGACGATGCCAACCTTGCGGGGTCGTATGCTAGTGTTCCCGACGATTTTGAGGAGGGAATCATGTGGAATGATGCAGTTGCGGAGGAGTTATTTGCCCGGGTTTACAACAAGGGCGCACTCCGAAGTCGTAATTTCAGGGTTTTTGTCACTGGTCAGTCTTTGAGTCGATCCGGCGAAGTGACTGGATCGGTTTCGAAGGTTTTTCAAGTGTATGTCAATCCAGAGCAGGAAGCAGCCGGTGGTTCAGGGGGAAGACCGGCGTCGTTGGAGGTCAGATATGAGCGGGAATTCTAGGAGCAGGATGGGAATGCTCCCGAGGGAGCAAAACAGATGGTATAAAAAAGTGTTAGGGCTTTGGGTTATTATTTTCTGTCTCAGCTTTTTGAATGATGCAAGCGGGCAGGCTGACCAGCTTGGTTTTGTTCGTTTTGTGAATTTGGTGAGCTCGACGCACAACACGAAGATTATGATGAATGATCGCTCCCTTTACGAGAGGGGTTACAAGCCGGGGCAAAAGACGGGTGGCATGGGGTTTCTCGCGGGGGATCATTCCTTTGTTGCGACAAACGAAGGATTTGAGCCGGTTTCTGAAACGATGTCGATTGAAGCGGGGAAATCGTCCACCGTAATCGTGATGTCGAGCATCATTCGAGATGAGGATGGTGAGGTTGCGGAGAAACGATTATTGGCCAAGGTTCTTCGCAACGAGGGGAAGACGGACGATTATTTGATTACGATGTTCAATTTGTCAGAGAGACCCTCTGTATCGATTCGACTCGGTTCGAAGTCGTATCGGATGAATTCGGGAGAGAGAGTCAAGATCGATGGTGCGGCGGAGGGAAGTTTTGAAGTTGCGCATGATGATCAAGTTTTAGATCAGTTTTACATGGAGGAACCGGGTAATTATGTGTTGATGATATTTGATGAGCCGGATGGTTCAGTAAATGCGAGTTTCTTCATTGACCACGCATTCGAGGTGGTGGCTATTGGGGAAGAGGAAGACACCGGGCAAGATGGAGTTAAGGGTGCCGATAGGGAGGATGTGGTGACTGAGTAGTCGGGATCTGAGGAGCGGGTTTTGCGCGGGTGCTCGCTTGGTTTTGAGGCGAAAATAGAGATGCGATTTGTGCTTTGCAGGAAGGTTAAGATTTGTTAAGTAGTTGGTTTGGGGTTTGGTAAGGGGGAAAATTTATTGGTGAAGTCCGGCAAAATTGGTGTAAAGGATGCTTTCTTTTTTTTGGTAACTATTCGAAACTCTCCGCCGAATGACCTTCAACAGACTTCTGAGTAGCCCAAATACCCCCGTTTGGGCGGTGGTATTGTGCATTCTTGGGTTTGCTCTTTCCTTTGCTGGGATTGCATGGGGACAGGCGCCGGCACAGGAGTCACCGAAGACGGTCAGTGCGATTGAGGTCCGGTATATTGGTGCCGCGACCGTGGCGGCAGATCGAATCAAATCCAACATGAGCACACAGCCTGGGGATGTGTTGTCGCAGGGAGCCATCGAGCAGGACGTAAAGAACTTATTCGAGACGGGAGATGTTTCCGACGTGCGGATATTGCGTGAGTCGGACGGGGCGGACCGAGTGAAGTTGATCGTTTTGGTGCAGACGCGACCGAAGTTGAAATCGGTGCGCTACGTGGGAAACACCTCTTTGAGTTCGAAGAAGTTGGAGAACCAAGTGGAATTGCAGGAAGGCCAGGTGATTGATGAGGTGGCGGTGCAGCAGGGGTTACGGGACATCGAGGAGTATTATTCGAAGAAGGGATATCCGGATGTGGATGGCACGTATTCGATCGAGGCGTCGTCGGAGGAGGGTTTTGCCGACGTCGTGTATACCATCAACGAGGGTGATCAGGCGCGCTTGAACGATATTTCGTTTGTCGGTAACACGGTATACACGGAGAAGGAGTTGCGGAAGGTGCTAGAGTCGAAGGAGAAGACCCTATGGTCTTGGTTGACGAAAGCGGGTCGGATCAACAACGCGGTTTTGGAGGATGATGTGGAGCGGTTGGAGCGTTTCTATCAGAATCATGGGTATCTGACCGCTCGGGTAACGAACGTTGAACGGATGCCGGCGAGCGAAGGTCGGGTGAATGTTATATTCACGATTGAAGAGGGGCCGGCTTACACGGTAAATGCGGTGCGTTTACAGGGGCTAAGTGCGTTTTCTGAGGATGAGTTGTTGCCGGCGATTCGACTGACTCCCGGGGCGAATTACTCGGCCGAGAATGTGGAGAAGGATATTTCGACCTTGCGCGATTATTATGGGTCGAGGGGCTATGCTGATGCTGAGATTGTCCCCTTAATTGAAGAGGCGGGGGATGGCTATTCGTTGACGGTGACGTATGTGGTGAACGAGGGCGGCAAATATTACTTGGAGTTGATCGACATCGAGGGAAATACGAAGACCCAAGACAAGGTAATCCGTCGGGAACTCGCGGTGGCTCCAGGTGAGGTCTACAACACCCCGCGGATTCGGGCGAGTCAGCGTCGGCTGGAGAACTTGAATTATTTTGCGGCGGTGGAGTTTTTGCCGATGGATTCTGATCGTCCTGGATACAAGGATTTGAGCGTGAGGGTAACAGAGAAACCGACGGGAACGGTCAACCTGGGGGTGGGATTCAGTTCGATCGACAGTTTGGTTGGATTTATCGACATTACGCAGAGCAACTTTGACTTATGGAATTGGCCGAAGTTTACGGGTGGTGGCCAGAAACTGCGAATCAGCGCGCGGGTCGGGACGGAGCGAAAGGATTTCTCCCTTTCGGTCACGGAACCGTGGTTTTTGGATCGGCGTCTTTCTTTGACAACGGAAGCGTATTTTCGTGATTTGGAGTTCCTGAGTGATCGAGATGATTACAAGCAGCGTGAGGGAGGTGCGTTTGTGAGTTTATCCAAGCCTATTGGTGAGCGGACGCGTATTCGGGGTGGGTATGAGCTCCGTAAGGTGGAGATCTATGATATTTCTCCGAATGCTTCGGACGCGATTCGAGCGGAAGAGGGGGATTATCTTGAGAGCAAGTTTGATATTACAGTGCTTTATGATTCGCGGGACGACATTTTTCTTCCACGGCGTGGGCTAAAGGCGGATGCGGGGACGTTCGTGACGGTGGGCGGGGATGTTGAGATTTATGGAGCCGAGTTTGGAGCGACAAAGTATTTTTTGTTGCCGTTCGACACGATTTTCAGTCTCCGGGGGACCTTCGACACGGTGGATGACACGAGTGGCGGTGGAGTGCCGATTTTCGAGCGAGAGTTTCTCGGGGGTTCCAACAATTTGCGTGGTTTTCGATTTCGTGATGTCGGACCAAAGGATGAGAACGGTGAGCCGTTAGGAGGGCGGAGTGCAGCGTTCGGTAGCGCGGAGATTACGGTTCCGATTATTAAGATGGTTCGGGGGGCGCTTTTTTATGATATCGGGGTGGTGAGTGAGAAGTCATGGAGCTTCAGTGGGGATGTGAATTCGGACTGGGGATTTGGATTGCGGCTTGATCTACCGATCGGCCCGGTTCGATTGGATTACGGTATTCCGATCAAGGCTGATGAGTTCAATGACTCAAGTGGCCGGTTCAATTTCAACCTTGGGTATCAGTTCTAGAATACTCCGAAGTAGGGGGTTGATTTTTGCGGCAGAGTGCCTTTAGTTCACAGCCCATGAACGCCGTTGTGATCGACGGACTTTGAAAGACTCGCGGCGCTGGCCAATCAGCGTTTCACCTCAACCAAACGACGACAAAACCATGAGAACCTTCAAACACTTCCTTTCTGTATCCGCCGCTTGTGCTGTTGCGTGTGGCGGGATTGTCACCTCTGCAAGCGGCCAGGACAGTTCCAGTGGGATTAAAGTCGGCATCGTTGATATGAAGCGGGTATTTTCCGAGTATTATAAGACGAAGGATGCAGAGAAGACGGTGAATGAGGGAAAGGCGGCTGCGAAACGTGAATTGGACGAGCGATCTGCCAAATATAAGCAGTTATTGGAGAAGTTTCAGGAATTGAATGCGGTGATTCGCGATGAAGCAATCAGCGATCAATTGCGTGAGGAGAAACAATTGGAGGCACAGGAGATTGCTGCGGAGGCGAAGAGTCTGGAGCGTGAGATGCAGGAATTTCGCACGCGTCGCGAGCGCATGCTCCAAGAGACCGTGATGCGCATGCGGAAGGGAATTCTTGAGGAGATTCGAGTCTTGGTCGAAGAGCGCTCGAAGGGACAGGGATACGATCTTGTGTTTGACAAGTCCGGATTAAGTATGAACGCAGTTCCGTTTTTGTTGCATTCGAAAGATGCAGTGGATTTCAGTGACGAGATTATCGTGGAGCTGAACAAGGATGCACCGCCTTCCGCGGACCCCGTGATAGCACCGGATGGACCTGCGGCCCCGGTGGTCACGGAGTAAGCTTCGAGTAGTCTTCTTTCAGGACGTCGTCGGCGTCAGCCAGCGGCGTTTTGTTTGGACAAGCGCGGTAAAAGGGGGATGGACTCACCGGGTGCGGGTATGATGATTTTTGCGGTGGGGAGGCGTTGCTCGAGGGTTTGCTTCATCCAAGCGAGGGATGGCGGATCTCCGTGGATGAGGAGAACTTTGCGAGGCGAGAGCCTGGTGATGGCGTCGACGAGTTGATCTCGCGGGGCGTGGCCGCTGAAATCGAATTTTTCGACCTTGGCGGAGAGGAGGACGGGAGGATCGTCGGGATGGAGGGTAATGAGCTCGCCTTGTTGGGCCTCGAGGATTTTTCCTCCCGGTGTATTCGGATCTGCGTAGCCTACGAAAAGGATGCTGTGACGAGGGTCGGGGAGGAAGTTTCGGGCGAACGCGTTCGAAACGGTATTTTCCGTAACCATCCCGCTAGAGAGGGCATAAATACAGCCGGGCGAGGGATTTGGAGTCGGGAGTCGTTTATCCCTTTTACCGCGCCGAGTTCGTGGAAGGGTGAGGAGAAGTTGCATGTCTTCGAGAATTTTGAATCCCGAATGGTGGCGACGGCTGGAATGCGCATGGGAGTCGTAGATCGTGGTCATCTTGGTGCTAAGGCCACCGATAAAGATTGGGGTGGCCTCCGGGATGGCGCCTGCACCTTTAAGTTCGTGGATCAGGGTGAGGATTTCCTGGGTTTTTCCGAGGGCGAAGACCGGGATGAGGACTGAGCCACCTCTTTGAACAGTGGTGCGAATCGCTTCCGCGAAGCGGATGCTTTCGTTTTGGCGTGAATAGTTGGAAGGTCGAGGTGAGTTTCCGCGGGTGGTTTCGGAGATGACGACGTCGACTGGGCCTTTGGGAAAGGCGGCGCCTTGCGATAGGCTTTGGTCTTCATAGTGGACGTCGCCGGTGTAGAAGACTCGGAGATCCTCGTATCGAAACATCGCTCCGACGGATCCAAGGACGTGGCCGGCATCGTAGAACTGGCATTCAACCGAGTTCTCATGTTTCCCGATGGAGAAGGGTCTACCAGGAGTGCGAATTTCCCAGCCGTCTTGGATGTGGTCGATTTCTTTGTGAGTGAAGAGGGGATATTCGCGAATGTCGAGTTGCTCACGTTGACTCGTCATTACGCTGACGGAATTATGGAGCATTGCTTCCGCGAGATCAGCGGTGGGGAGGGTGAGGAAGACTTTCGGATGGGGGTGGCGGCGTTGAAGGATGGGGAGCGAGCCCACGTGATCGAGGTGGGGATGGGTGACGATAATGGCGTCGAGATCTTGGTTTTCGATGAGGCGAAAATTGGGGAGTGCTGAGAACCCGGTTTCGCGCGGATGGAGGCCGCTGTCGAGGATGATCTCATGATTGCCGAGCGAGAGGCGGTAGGAATTGGCGCCAATTTCGTTTTGGTGGGTGAGACTTTGAAAAAGGGCCATAAGTGGGCACCGGGAGGCAAGAGTGCTGAAGGGTATCCGGAAGGGACGGTCCCTCCAAGCGGAAAGCCATTTATTGGATGTTGACCTTGAGGGTCATTGAACCGGCTCCCGACGAAGACGTGCGGGTGTTTCCCCAAAAATATCGGTTGAACTCGGCCGGGGCGCGGGTGAATCCACCGATCGTGATGGTGCCGCCATCTTTGACCACGACAGTTGTCGTGAGCTGAGTGAAGTCGATATACTGATCGACCCCGGTCAAGGGGCGATTGATGGGTCGGTCGCGAAATACGTCGATATTTTTGACGATGAATTCGGAGATACGCGGAGTGACTTCGACGGTTACGAGGTCACCGGAGACAATGGGTTTGACGACGAGTTGGGAGCCGACTTTTTGCCATTGGACATCCGGAGTGATCAAGCCGCTATCGACGCCGTAGAGGAGGAAAAAGTCTACGACAGGAACTTCGCGAACGACTTCGATGATACCAGTTCGCCCGTTACTGACGACGATGAACGAGCTATTGAGGTTGCTCGTGCCGGTGTTTTGATTGAGAGCATCGATGTCGATCGCTCCACCGTTAATTGAGCCATTACCGTCAATGACACCGCCGCGGATAACGGAGCCGGGGTGATGTTTTGATGCGGGATGTCCGGGTGTGGGGGTGCGACGGGTGACGCCTGGGGTGGAGCCACCGATGAAACCGCGGCCGTTGTTCCCGACGACACCGCCTGAAACTTCAAAGCCATTGGTGTTTTGATTTCCCATGGCGCGCGATGTAACTTCGATACGAACGTTGGGGCCGGGGGTGCCAATGGTTTTCAGGTATTCTCGAGTGGCTTCGATGCTTTCGGGGGTATCGGTGATGCGTACGGATCGTTTGATTTTAAGAATTTCGAACGAAGCGCCGGGCGACAGGACTTGGCTGAGTAATTCCTCGACTTGTGCGATATCAGAGACGCCGAGTGGGAGTTCGCGGGTGACATGTCGTTTTTCTAGAGCGGACTTTGTGGCGGGGTTGATGTCCATCGAGTTTGCTGCAGGCTCACCCGATTCGGGCCCGGTGGGTGTTTGCTGGGCAGCCGCGTAAGAAGAAAGGGCGATTGTGAAGCTGACGGCAAAACTGAGGAGCACGCCTTTCATTATTGTAGTATGTAGTGGATTGCGCCGAGGGGCAACGTTGATCTTTTTGCTGCAAAGTGTGTCGAGGCTGGTATGTGTGGGCTTGGGCTGGGTAATATTAGGAGTGGGGGACTTCTTCCTCCGGGGAAAGCCCGCTGGGGATTATGAATATTGCACTTCTTCATTACGCGTATGTGCCGACAATCGGCGGAGTTGAGTTTGTAATGGAGCAGCATGCGGGATTGTTTGCTCGGCATGGGCATGCGGTGAAGGTCGTTTGCGGGAGTGGGGCGAGCGAAGTGCCCGGTGTATCGGTGAGCGAAGTGGTGGAACTTTTACCGGGATATGACGAAGTCTTGCGGGCCCAGGGCGAAGTGAGAGGCGGAGCTTGCGGGCCTATTTTTTTGGGATTGAAGGATCGATTGAAGGATCGATTTCGGGAGGAACTTTCTTCATGCGACGTTGTCTTTGTTCACAACGTGATGACGATGCACTTCAATTTGGCGGCGACAGCAGCGATTGCTGAATTGGCACAGGAGTTGGAGGGAGTTCGTTTTGTGAATTGGGTGCACGATCTGGCGGCGATCAACCCGGACTATGAGTTGCCAGATGGGGAGCGATATCCCTGGGGATTGATGAGTTCGCCTGCGACGGCAGTTGAGGCGGTAATCATCTCGAAGAAGAGGCAGCGGCAATATTGTAAGTTGATGGGGGTGAGCGCGCGCGAGTGTCCTGTGATACCGAATGGAATCGAGGTGCTAGGGGTGTTGAAACTGACACCGCATGTGCATGATTTTGCGCGTCGGTATGGCCTGCTTTATGCGGATATTGTCATGATTCATCCGACGCGAATTGTGCGGCGGAAGAATGTGGAATATGGGGTTCGGGTGTTAGCAGAATTGAAAAAATTAGCGAGGTCCTGTGCTTACCTTGTTACGGGTGCGCCGGATCCTCACAATGCGGAGGCGCGGGCGTATGGTGAGGAATTGAAAGCGTTGATTCAGGAACTGGATGTCGAGCGGCAGTTTCACTTTTTGAGTAATACTTTCCGGGTGAGTGATCGGGATTTGCGTCATTTATATTCGATCAGCGACATTCTTTTTCTGCCGAGCCGGCAAGAGGGATTTGGCTTGCCCTTGCTTGAGGCCGGGTTATTTCGGGTTCCGATATTTTGTCCTGCCCTTGAGCCGATGAAATCGATACTGGAGCACAACGTGAATTTGTTTGACCTGGAGGATGACCCGGCACAGGTTGCCGGTCGCATTGTCGAGGTACTAGATGGGAGTTCTCGTCATCGGGCGCGGAAAGAAGTCATGCGCAACTATTGTTGGGAGCGGCTTTTTAGCGAGAGGATTGAGCCGCGCTTTTTTCGATGAGGTTTAAGGGTTGGGCAATTTTGATGGGGTAGTATTTTCGAGATGAGTAGTAGTAAGCTTTTGAAGACGCAGGCAAGTGATCCCGGGCAGGTTCAAGCAGTTTTAGATGCGGCGCATGAGGATCCGTTTGCTTTTTTGGGGATGCACGAGCGACGAGGTGGGGATGGCTGCGTCGTGCGGACGATACAGCCAAATGTTGAAGGTCTTACGGTAGTTGAAGCAGGAGGTGATGGGCGCGAATACCTAGCCGAGCGTGTGCCGGGAACGGATTTTTTTGAAGCGTTGATACCGGATACGAGGGAGCGATTCGGATATTTATTTAGGCTGCAATTTCGCGGACAAGAAGGGCCGGTGGAGCGGGCAGACGCTTATTCGTTTGGGCCGATTCTTGGTGATCAGGACATCTACTATGCCGCCGAAGGGACCCATCGGCAGCTATACCGAAAATTTGGTGCTCATGCGCAAACGGTAGATGGTGTGGAAGGGATGACTTTCTCGGTGTGGGCGCCGAACGCGAGGCGCGTGAGCGTGGTGGGTGATTTTAATCATTGGGATGGTCGAACGCATGTTATGCGGAGACGCATAGAGGCGGGCATATGGGAGATTTTTTTACCGGGGGTAGGATTTGGGGCGCACTACAAGTTTGAGATTGTTGGTGCTGACGGGAGACTATTTTTGAAGAGCGATCCGGTCGCATTTTTCTCCCAGCACGGAACGAGCACGGCATCGATTACTTATGATCTCGGGGCATACGAGTGGGGCGACGAAGATTGGATGGAGACGCGGCGTCAAGGCAGCCGCTATCGAGAGCCGGTGAGTGCGTATGAAGTGCATCTTGGTTCTTGGGCCCGCATTCCTGAGGATGGGGATCGCTTTTTGACCTATTTGGAGTTTGCAGATCGGTTGATTCCGCATGTCAAGGCGCTTGGCTTTACGCACATTGAGTTAATGCCGATCACGGAGTTTCCTTATGATGGATCGTGGGGATACCAAGTGACTGGTTATTTTGCTCCGACGAGCCGCTTTGGAACGCCTGATGAGTTTCGGCGGTTTGTGGATCGGTGTCACCAGGAAGGGATTGGTGTGATTTTGGACTGGGTGCCGGCCCATTTTCCCAAGGACGAGCACGGACTGGCGCGGTTTGATGGGACGCCATTGTATGAGCATGCGGATCCGCGGCAGGGGGAGCACAAGGACTGGGGGACGTTGATTTTCAATTACGGGCGAAACGAAGTTTCGAATTTTCTTCTGGCGAGCGCTTTGTTTTGGTTGGAGCAGTATCATCTGGACGGGCTGAGGGTGGATGCGGTGGCATCGATGCTCTATTTGGACTACTCGCGAGAGGAGGGGGAATGGGTGCCCAATCAATATGGGGGGCGAGAGAATATTGAGGCGATTCAGTTTCTGAGGTATTTGAATGAAGTGTGTTACGATCGTTTTCCTGGGATCATGATGATCGCTGAGGAGTCGACCGCTTTTGCCGGGGTTTCGCGGCCAACGGAAACGGGTGGATTGGGATTTGGTTTCAAGTGGAACATGGGGTGGATGCACGACTTTCTCGAGTATTTTCAGAATGAGCCGGTACACCGGAAATATCACCATGGAGAGGCAACGTTCTCGATGATTTATGCGTACGACGAGAATTTTATTTTGCCGATTAGTCATGATGAGGTCGTGCACGGCAAAGGCGCTTTGTTAGACAAGATGCCTGGAGATCGCTGGCAGAAGTTTGCAAACTTGCGACTGTTTCTGGCGTGGATGTTTACTCACCCAGGGAAGAAACTGCTTTTTCAAGGAATAGAGTTTGGACAATCGGAAGAGTGGGATTATCAGAAGAGTCTTGATTGGCATTTGACGCAATACCCAGAGCACGAGGGAGTGAAGCGGTTATTGACAGATCTCAATGGACTGTATCGGCGAGAAAAAGCTTTGTATGATGCAGATCATCGTCCAGAAGGATTTTCGTGGCTCGATCACAGTGATGCGGACCACAGCACGTTTACTTTTCTGCGACGGGATGCGAGCGGCTCGTCGATTCTATTGGTTGCGGTGAATGCGACGCCGGTGCCGCGGGAGAGATTTCGCCTCGGGGTGCCTGACGCGGGTCGGTATCAGGAGCTATTGAACACAGATTCTGAGTATTACGCAGGATCGAATATGGGTAGTATTGGAGGAATTGAGGCAGAATCGATGCCATGGCATCATCAGGCCTATTCGATTGAAGTTGTCTTGCCGCCGATGTCGACCGTGATCTTTGGAAAAGCTGACGCGAATTAGGGGTTTTGAGCCGAGACTAGATTGGGCGAGTGGCTCTGATCGGGGGTAGATTGAGGTTGAGTAAAATAGGGTCCGTGCCTAGGTTGTAGAGGTTCGGTGCCGTCATGATGGCGGATAAAGCACCGTTTCACGCACAAATAGGCCGTAATGGCACTTCATAAAAGAAACCCTAACCCTAACTCAATAGAACGGAGTAAAATGAAGAGTAAAAGACTACTTAATCGGGGCTTTACCCTGATTGAACTACTGGTGGTGATCACGATCATTGCCGTGTTGGCGAGCATATCGTTTCCTGTCTACAACAAGGTGACAATGCGTTCGAAAATTACCAAAGATCTGTCGAATACCCGGCAAATTCTTATGGCTATGAAGATGTTCGGCATCGACAATGACGGAGTGTTTCCAACAGGGAGCATTGCGGATAGCGATCCGACGTCGGGCAGTGGTGGCGGAGGTGAGGCATCAACTTCGACCTCGGCATTTCAAGAGTTGATCCCCGATTACATCAACGAGGAGCGCATTTTCTACACGGCGGGCAACAACCCGTTGAAGAAGCGGATTCCTGACGAGAACGGCACTTTGGATGCGGCAGAAAACTGTTATTCCTATGTGGCTGGGGCTAATGACAGCACGGAGAGCAATGTGCCCATCATAGCGGATTGGTTTACGGCTTCCGGGAGCAATTACGACTCACAGCATCCGTGGTGGGGTGCTGGTCAGGCAGTGGTTGGTAATGCTGATGGTAGCGCCGCTTCCAAGAAGCTCAAGAAGACCGGTCAAACTGGTTTTGTCATGAGTGCTGACAAGCAGTCTGATTTGTTTCAGACCCGCGACGAGAGTGGAGAGGGCGGCAGTGGCACAGGCGGGATGGTTCCCAGTGGGATGGTTCTTGTTCATCCAGAATGATGCAATCCAGCTAGAAGCTTATTTGGCTTGGACCCGCGGGGTGACCCGCGGGTCTTTTTTTTGGCATCCTATCTACCCGCAAGCTGGTCCTAGGTGACTTCGCTTTCAAACTCTCCATCTCCCAGCCGGGTTCGCACGCGTTCGCCGCGGCGGACGGATTCTACGGATGTGATGGGGTCGCCTTGCGCACTTTGTGTCATGGTGAACCCTCTGGCGAAGGTCGCTTCGGGTCCAAGACTTCTAAGGAGCCCTGAGGCTGCATTGAGGCGTTGAGCTCGTTTGGACACGAAATGGCGGGCGGCGGAATGGATGCGAAGCGCGGCGTTTTGGAGCTTCTGATGATATTGAGCGACAGCGTGATCCGGGCGATTGACTTGGAGGATGTGTTGTGCGGCACCAAGGCGATGCGCTTTTTGGTCAATTTGTGCGCGAGATATCGAGATAAGATTTGACGCGAGGAAGTCCAATTGCTGGCGATATTCTACAACGGTGCGAGAAGGTTCTCGAAGCAGCGTTCCACGCGCGAGTAGGCCCAGGATTCGCTTGTATTGATCCACCCGTGAGATGATGGATTGATTCATGCTACTACCTAAGTTGGTTAGCTTCTGGACAAGGTCTTCGTGATTGGGTACGATGAGTTCGGCGGCCGCGCTTGGCGTAGGTGCCCTCAGGTCAGACACAAAATCAGCGATGGTGAAGTCGATTTCATGGCCGACGGCGGAGACCGTGGGAATACTACTGTCTCCGATGGCTCGGGCGACCCGCTCTTCATTGAAACACCACAGATCTTCCACGCTACCACCGCCACGTCCGGCAACAATGACATCGATTGGGGGAATAGACTTTCCTGAAGACTTGTTGAGAAATGAAATTGCTTCGGCTACTTCGTCGGCAGCTTCATGGCCTTGGACTGGGACGGGATAAATGACAGTACGCACCCACGGCGCCCGACGGCTGAGAATATTGATCATGTCCTGAAGTGCGGCGCTTGTCGGAGAAGTCACGAGTGCGATGGTACTTGGGTAATCTGGGATTGATTTTTTCCGGGCGGCATCGAAGAGGCCCTCGGCTTGGAGCTTGTTCTTAAGGGCTTCGAATTTGGCTTGAAGTGTTCCGGCTCCTTTCGACTGCAGGTGGCGTATGATGAGCTGATATTGGCCCCTTGCTTCGTATACAGATAACTCGCCATAGGCTTGGACTTGCTGACCGTCTTGAAGGCGAAATGGAACGGTTCGCGCATTGCCCCGAAAGAGAACTCCTGCGAGCTGGGCGTTGGGGTCTTTCAAGGTGAAATATTGATGGCCTGATGCCTGTTTCCTGAGGTTGCTGATCTCACCCTCGACCCAGATCTCTCCAACTTGGAACTCAAGCAGGGTTCGAATCTTGCGGGTGATTTGGCTTACAGAATAGACTTTGTTCTCTTGTTCGTTTTTGGGCATCGAGATTAAATGATGATTCTTTAGTGGGATGTTCCGGTCAAGTATGAGAGATGAATGCGAAGAACTCACATTATGCTTTGAATCGAATCCTATTGAGTCAATGATGAAGCGTGGCTTCGCTAGAATGATGGGTGGGAGTGACTGATTTTGGGATGAGGGATTTAAAGTTGCCAGGCATCACGGTCGTGGGGGCGATTTCAGGGGTGTTGAGTATTGTTTTGTTGCGTGCTGCCTCTCTTAATCCGGAGGTATTGTCCGTAAACAGTGCGATTTTATTCATTCCGGGACTTCTTTTTTGCTTGGCATTGCTATTGGTGAGTGTGGTTCCACTGGGACGTCCACTTTTAGTCTCGCGTTTCCGTGGAATTTTGAAATTGGGGATGGGGGTTTTGTTCGTAGCTGTCGGCACGGTTTCCTATTTTCTTGCATTTAAGACCGTTCATTTGTTGTTGAGCAGAGCCTTCGACAACACACAGGGACCAACGTTGGCTTTTTGCGGACTGCTAGGGGGTGGTGTGGGTACCGCGTTGTTTGGAGGCATCCTAGCGGTGTTTTTTCCGAGTATGGCAAATGGGGCCAGTTTTATGAGAGTGCTTTTGGCGGGAACGACCGCGGGATTGCTATTATTTGCAGGCGCTCGGTTTGGATGGTTGGGCATCTATTTTTTCATTTTGGCGTGGCAGGTCTTAGTTGCCTTGATTATTGGGATATCGGATCTTTCTGCAGAGGGGGCCATGCGCAGACGTGGGGGGCATCGGAGGCGGTCTTGAGGTCTTTTTTACAGTGTCTGGGAGTGTAAAATCGCTTGAAATTAGTTGGAAGGGTCGTTAACTACCTGCCTTCCGCACCTTCGGGAGAAAGGTCTAAGGTCTTCCATTTCGGGGGCACGCTGGACAAGAATAGTGAGTAAATAATCTTTGCGACAACGGGTAGGTACCGAAGCGGTCAAACGGGGCAGACTGTAAATCTGCTGGCTATGCCTTCAGAGGTTCGAATCCTCTCCTGCCCACCATAATGGTTACCAATGAGTTATCCATTTTGATTATTTCAATAGGTTTTTCGAGCTGTAGAATCAACTCACAGTGGACTCACTTTTTGGGAACACTATGGTGTTGATGCTGTTGACGCAAATTTGCTGGCTGACGCCAATGCGACTGTGGCGGGATGGATTTTTTTCGTTCGCACTGGCGAAGACTCTGCCCACCAACATGAACGATCGAAAATCTGGAGCTATCTAGTTCCAGAGGTGACGTCAATTCGAGCCAAAGCGGCTTGTCTGGACCATCGGTTATATTCGCTGAATATGAAAATTCACGGAAAAAGTCGTACTGGGTGAAGTGCAGCACACCTGCGGGTCGGTCATCCAAGTTCGCTTTGACGTCATTCTAAAGATGAGGCATGGAGCGACAAATCGCTTGGACGTTTGATTGTAATGGATCGCGATAAACCATTTCTACCGGATCTTAGTCTTGACTCTGCATAATGGGCTAACCGAGCAAATAATCATTGACTCAGCGAACGTAGTTTTGATTCCATTCGAGAGGTATGGGGACTCTCTCTAGTGTCTATGGTCGGGAACTAGTCGCGCGTTTGATACCATCTGTAATTGATCGGGAGTCAGTAACTGTGATCATATACTGGACACAATCACAATGGGAGCCACCAAGCTAATTAATTGCAGAACGCCCTCTCTCCGCAAATATGCAAGCAAAGTCCCCATATACCCGACTAGCTCTTGTTCTAGGCGTGGTGGTCGTTGTTTTTCCGCTGCTTGCCGATTCTCAATCTCAAGCGCCTTCCCAAGTCAGAACCGGTCCTTCAAATGATTCATTGATTCCACCTGGTGAGGTGGGCGAGGCCGGCTTCATCACTCTTGCTCCCACCAAAGACAAAGCCTGGGTTTCTGTCGCGTTTTCCCGCTCATACGTCGATCCCGTACTGGTTTTTGGCGTCCAAAGCCGGAATGGGATTGCTCCTGTCGTGGCTCGTGCTCGGAAGATAACAGCTAGTGGCTGCGAAGTGCGCCTCCTGCGCCCTGCAAAATCAAAAGGTCGGAGGGCTGAAGAGACCGTGTCCTACATGGTAATGGAAGCAGGTCGCCATGTGCTTTTGGACGGCACAGTTATCGATGCCGGATATCGTCGGGTCACTGATCAGTGGACCCAATGCAGTTTTGTTCGTCCTCTTCCGTCGGGAAGTCGTGTGATCACCCAAGTGGCTTCGTCGGTGAACAAGCAGTTCATTGCCTCTCGACTCAAGTTTTCGGATCGAGCTGGTTTCGTTGCATGTATCCAAGGAGCGGAGGCTGTGGCTGGCGACTCCTTGCAGTCAGAGCGACTCAATTGGATTGCCATTTCGCGAAGCGGCACCAGGACGGCCACGACCTTAATTCAGGGCGGCATATTGAGGGCAAAAGAGAATAATCTCACAACCCGCATTCGTTTTGACGATGCGTACAATGACCCGCCCGCTTTCTTTGCGGGGATAGGTACGAATGATGGTAAGGATCCTGCAATCGTTCGGATACGCACCGTGCGCAAGGGAGATGCATGGGTGAGTGTCCAAGAGGATCAAAGCGAAGACGAGGAAACGAAGCACAGAAAGGAGAAAATCCACTGGCTAGCTGTCACTCCGGGCATCATTTCGACAGTTCAAACAGATCTCGATGGAGATTTTATACCGGACGAGTTAGAGCAACTTCGTTTTGGCTCGACTGACGCTCTTCCCGATGTGGACTCTGATGCCGATGGGCTCTCTAATTTAGAGGAGACCAAGGTTGGCCTTCACCCAAATCGATTCGATCCCATGCCGATGGCAAAGGCGTGGACCCGTTGGGTAGAGCAGAAGGGCCCCAAAGACTGGGACCAGCTCACATTCGGTCAGCATGTGTTCTCAAATCCAGTGGTTGTGGCTACGGTACAGACCGCTAACGGCGAGAGCCTCGCCGTACCTCGCATCCGTTTTCTAAATTCACTTGGGTTTCATTTGCAGCTTGAAGAATGTGCAAGTGACGATGGAATTCGTGTGAGAGAACGAGTCGGCGTTTTGGCGGTTGAGGGTGGTCGGCATGCCCTTCCCGATGGTGTGATTTACGAGGCCCGAAAAGTCAAAGTATCCGATGCAAAGTGGCGAACCGTTCGATTTTCTGAACCCTTCGCCGAGCCGCCCGTCATACTAACGCAGGTGATCACCGAGAATGGTAAGACGCCTGTATTCGTCCGAGTCCGCAATGCGTCGGTAGACGGATTCCAGATGATTCTTCGGGAAGAAGAGGCATTGGCGGATGAGGTACATGGAGAGGAGAGAGTAGCGTGGATTGCCGTTTCTCCCGGTTCTACCAATACTTTTGGGGGAGTGCTCGCTGCGGCGCATCTCGGAGACAAGGTCGACGACGTTGGTTCGACGCTACCTCTCGAGACTCTCAGTGCGGAAGTCAGGCAGCCCCGAAAGCGTCCTATTGTTTTAGGTCAGATGCAATCTAACTTTGGTCGTGAACCCGCAGGACTTGAATTGGTCCTGTCCCAAGATTCTACCACGGTTGATCTTACCGTGCGGGAGGAGACATCAAGCGATGCTGAGACAACGCATCGTGGAGAGAATGTCGGAGTGGTCATTATGCCCCGGGGTCTTCTGGCGTATTCGCCCATGGTTGGCGATGAAGAAGGGGATGGAATCGCCGATTCCGTGGAGCGGACATCTGGACTTGACCCATCCAAGAATGGGTTTGCCAGTCGTCGCGAGGGATACTTCGGCGACGCCGATAGAGATGGCCTCCGCAACGGAGTGGAAGCGCGACGGGGACTACCTCTTGACAGCCGGAAGGGCATTATTGAGTGGGAGATATGGCACGACGTTGAGGGGAAGGCCGTGAAGAATCTCGGCAATAAGCCGCGTTTCGCAAACAAGATCAGGCGAGAAGTCTACCACCTTGATAATCTGGAAACGCCCGTCAACGTAGACAACCACTTTGGTAGCCGGATACGTGGGCGAATCATTGCTCCTGTGGACGGCTTGTACACTTTTCTTCTAACGGGCGACAATGAAACCCGTCTTTATCTTGCGGGAAATGGTGTGCCTTTTAACAAACGACTCATTGCGAGTGTGCGACAAAAGGCAGGCGACTCCGACCCCAACACCTGGTTGGATCGTCCAGAGCACACGAGCCGGCCGATCCGTCTTGAAGCCGGTAAGCGATACTACTTAGAAGTGATTCAGAAAGAAGACGTCGGTGACGACTTCCTTCAAGTCGCTTGGATTAAGCCTGGTTCATCCAATATCGAGATTATTTCGAGCGATCACTGGATGATGTACAGGCATCCCCCTCGCGATAAAGATGATGATAGCTTGCCGGATGATTGGGAGAATCGAACAGGGCTCGACACTGAAAATAGGCGAGGTGAGCAGAAGGTAACTCAAGCGGAATATGGCGATCCGGATCGCGACCGCTTGACGAACTTTGAAGAATGGAAATACAAGACGGATCCGCTTTCGGCTGATACCGATGGAGACGGTGTCGACGACGGTGATGAGGTCAAGACTCTAGGCACCGATCCGCTGCTTCCGCTGGAGCGACGTACCCAAACCGGTGTATTTCTCACTGAGGCGTCGGCAGGTGCTGTGAACACAAGCGAAGATGTGGATTGGTCTCGTCGAGGCAGAGATCAGCTCGAAGTTGCGGCGGTTCGCCGAGGGACGCTTTCATACCGGTTTTCCACGCCTCGGGATGGTGTCTGGGTTTATGAGATCGTAGGGCGAGTTGTACCGGGAAATACTCCAGTCTCTGTTTCGCTCTCGCTGGACGGTCAGTTTCTTCGAAAGCATTCGGCTCACAATTCTATGCAGGGTAATGCCCTTTTAGAAGGGCGTACGACGTTTCTGCCTGCTGGCGCACATGAGCTTGTCTTCAATGTTGAGAATGTCTCGGTGACCTCATCCCTTGAGGTTGTTTCTGTCAAAATATTCGAACCCGGCGGTGAGGACTTTGACGCCAATGGAATCGCGGACTGGCTAGATCAGGAGCTTGACGAAAGGAATCGCATGAGAGCCGATTCCGTCTCTTTTACGTCTCCAGTATGCATAGAGGGAAACTCTGATTTTCTCGAACAGATTGCGGTAGAGGCGACATTGGAAGGTGGGCCTGCCACTATTGCCGTTACGCCAGGCTTTCTGCGCCACTGGTTTGCTAATGTTCCGTTGATGGAGCGAGGCATCACGCAGGTTGTGGCCGATTTTGAAGGAGGCCTCGTTCAGCGAAGCCAAGAGATTACCTGGGCTGCAACACGATTAGACGAACACGAAGAGATGCTCGTTCGGGTTGGTGATTCGCTGAAGCTCTCGCCGGGAAGGCAACAAGACGCGGTGACCATTAGAGTCCGCGATCTTGCGGCTCGTGCCCAGGTCGCCCGGTATTCGCTCAGCGGAGCGAGGTTCGTTACGCACCTCTTTGATGCGCCTGGAGAATATCTCGTAAAGGCCATATCAAGCACTGGTCAACCCCTTGCTTCCGTCACGGTTGCTGTGGTAGCCCCTGACTTTGGTCCAATTCGCACGATGGCGGTCGGGGCACTCAATTCGTGGGATATTCCAAACGTTCCGTGGATCGTCGACGTTGATCCTGCTCACGCGATGCACTATGTCGATCTTGCCGACACCTCTAGCCCTCGTTCGGCGTGGATTGATCCTGGAAGAATCGGCGAAGTAAGGGCCCTTGCCCGGCTGTATGAGAAGGGGCCTATCGCCGCCCGTGGTACCGTGACTGGTATCGACGTCGCAACCGTAGATCGCACTGCTCACAACTTCGTAATTGAACGATTTGCCAACGGTGATCAACTCGTGCGCTCCAGTATCATTCTGTCAGGCGAGCTGCCCGAGGGTTGGTATGTCGAAGTTCGGATCCGAGCGAGTGGATTCAGCTTCGACGATGGTAATCGTATCGCTCGTCTCTAAGGGGCTGATTTTGATGAGTTTGGAATAGCGCCCCTCATTATGAATATGCCCCAGGGCGCCCAGACCAAAAATTGTCACTACACCTTTATTTTCGACGCTGACGGCAACCTCATTGCCAGTCTCTAATTCTCTTACGTTTTCTATTCCAATATCCTCAATGCCAACAACATCACATCATTCTGCATCCAAGCGCATCGTCATTTTTATTGCTGGCTTGGTGTGCATCGCAGTGGTGCTGGTCGTCCAATTCACTGGCCCTGGCAGCGAAGAGGTTGTGCCCTCGCAACCTGAATTGGTCAAGCGGGTCGAAATTATTGACGAGCAGATGCAAGCTTCTCGCGCGTCTGTTCGTAAGGTCATGAAGGCCGCTTCGACTGAGGGAAAAGAATGGGATGTTATTGGAGCGGTCAACAGTTTGGGGTCGTCCCTTTCCGAAGAGGAGTGTCGAGAGTTGGCGCAAAGCCTCATGGAGAATCTTAATGAAGAACTCTTCATCGGAATATCGGCCGTTGATTTCAATTCGGTGCTCAATCTGCTGCGTGCAAACGGTTATGCCGAACCTGCGCTTTTCGAGTATCTGGCACAGACATTTCGGAATGATGGGTTGAGTATAGAGTTGCGAGACTACGCGGTGCAACATACTGAAGCTTGGCTCCGCGAGCTGGATCGTACAACTGGTCGCCTCCTAATTGAGGATATCGATCTCCGGAGAGCTGCAGCTTCCATGCTTCTCGAGGCCGTGGGCTATGCAGAGGAGTCGTTCTCGGGTACGGCGGCCTCGGCGCTATCTGATTTGTCGTTCTTTCACCCCGATGAGATCGACCCGGTTGGCCTTGATGCGAGCATTCTTCATCTGCTTGAGGGCGAAGGCGTGCATTCTCACAGTCGGATAACGGCTATTCAGCTCGCGGCCGAACGTCGACTAGAAGGTGCAATCCCTTTTGTTCGCGGCGTGGTGCATGATGAAGCGATCGATCCATCGACCCGTCTCGTTGCCATTGGTGCTCTGGGAGCGCTCGGTGATGGTGCCGATATCAAAAGCCTTCAATCTGCGCGTGGTCCTAATGGCACCGGGCGATTTGATCGGGCTATTGCAGTCGCCGTGAGCCGGATCGCAGCTCGGTATGAGGCCGGTGGTCGGACCAATTGAATCCTTGTTGAAGTTGGAATGGAATTCTTAAGAAAGACGAAAGCCCGATTTTTGCGGATCCTTCTCTGGATTTGTGGGATCGTCGTCTTTGTTGTTGTTCCGGGGCTGGTGCTTCATCTCGGAGGGAGTACTACGAGCGTCAATGTTCCCGTCAGCTGGCCTGATGACGATAACGATGGTCTGCCAAATTATTGGGAGGATCAATACGGTCTTGATCGGTATGACGATGGAAGCATTGATATCAACAACGGTCCCATGGGGGACCCGGATGGAGACGGCCTTCTCAATATTGAAGAGTTCCGAGAGGCTTCTCACCCTCAAGACAAGAATTCCCCTGTTGACTTTGGTGTTTTTGAGCCAGTGGAATGGACGAGTTTTACCGGGTTTGCCGACGCCACCTCTCCTTCCGATGGCAATAGTACTGTCGAAAAAACGAGTGGAGGAAACGTTTGGGATTCAGGAGCCTTAGGGACGCAGTCAAACGATAGTGATGTAAGAGTCCGTTTTCGATTTCCTCAAACAAACAAGGCGGTAATGGTTGGACTTTCGTCTGCTGATGCAGGCGGCAGCTACACGTCCATCGACTATGCGATATACGGACTATACTATCCGGCTATTCAGATTTACGAGAAGGGAGTTTATCGGACGACAATTGGAGAATATTCGTCAGACAGCGTTTTTGCTGTCGAGCGTAAAGGATCTACGGTTCGCTACTACTGCGACAATAACCTAATCTATACCTCGAATGTTCCAAGTGTGGGTCCCTTGACTCCTGATTTTGCCAGCTATTTTCCCGGTGGCGCCGCTACAAACATCAAGGTGACTGTTCCAACGCCTCCTGACCTTGACGACGACGGGCTGCCCGATCCGTGGGAGATCGAGCACTTTGGGGATTTGAGCAAAACGGGTGAGGGTAATGAAGATCCCGATGGGCTGACCAACCTCGGGGAGTATTTAGCTGGAACCGACCCGATGGATCGAGATTCGAACGACGATGGGTTGAACGATGAATTAGACTATGGCCTCGCGGGATACTGGCCGTTTGACGAGGGCAGCGGGAATGTAGCAAGCGACGATTCAGGAAACGGACATGTGGGAGTGATCTCCGGCGGTGGGGGATGGGAGGCGCAGGGAGCGATTGGCGGTGCGCTTGTATTTGCCGATGAAGACAGCAAGGTCTTGCTTGAAGACGGGTATGGAAACTCCTTGCCAGTTGACTTGGGAGATGAGTGGACCATAAGTGCTTGGTTCTCGGCCCCTTTGCCGTCGACAGGCACTTGGCACACGTTGTCTCGAGGAATCAATCCCGGCGCGGACCATCAGGTGATTCTCGATTCCAGTCTTATCATCGGAACATACGATAATGGGGCGAGTCAGTTTGTGCCTAGTGACTCGGGATATGCGGCGAGCGCCGCATACGGTTCAAGGAATTGGCACCATCTCGTTGCCGTTGGGAGCGGTTCGCAAACGGAATATTTCGTCGATGGAGTTTTCGTTGGAGTCAGCCCCTACAAATCGATTACAAATGTTTATTGCTTAGGTAACTACCAAGCGGGCGGGCAACGATTCGCTGACAAGCTGGATGAGGTGCGTGTTTATCAACGAGCGCTCTCGCATTCTGAAATCATTGCGCTACGGAATCATGATGCCAACAACGATGGGATGCCTGATTTTAACCTTGCGCCGAGCATCTCAATCTCTTCGCCAACGGCGGGGCAGAGTTTCTACCCCGGAGAGTCTCTCGTCATTGTCTGGCAGGCGAGCGATCCTGATAGCGACAATCTATCCGTTTCAGTGAGCATGAACGGATCGGTCATTTCAGAATCAGCGATGGCACATGGGTCGCAAGAGCTTGAGCTGCCCGCCGGGGCTGCAGCGCCAGCGAGCGTTTCAGTCACGGTCACCGATGTCTATGGAGGGGTGGGTATTGACTCGGTAATTGCGATCGTCGAGATAATTACAAACGACGGGGACAGTATGGATGATCGGTGGGAAGCAGACTTTGGTCTAAATCCAAATGCGAATGATGGGGCGTTTGATTATGACTTCGATGGATTTAGTAATGCGCAAGAATTTGCGAATGGAACCGATCCGCTGGTTTATGATGCCAGTAACGAACCGCCATATGGCATTACCCTCAGTCTTTCGGAATCGAGTCAGAATGAATGGTATGGACCGACTGGTGACGTTGCGAGTGGAGATAGTCTTGGTGGACACGCTGAATCGATCGCGTTAGAAGGCGATCTCCTTGTGGTGGGGTATCCGTATGAAGAGTATGTGGCAACTTTGCCGGGCGGAGCTTTGGAGAGCAGGCCTTCTGCTGGAGCTGCGCGGTTATATCAATTCAATTCGGTCACCGATGATTGGGAGCAGGTGGCCTCTATTGCTGAGTCGGTGAGCGATGGACGACATGAGCTTGATTACTTTGGGTTCTCCGTTGCCTTTGAGGGCGACATTATTGCGATCGGAGCACCGGGCGATTCGATTAATGAGGATGGTGGTGCTGTGTTCATTTACGAATACGATTCCTCAGGCGGCAGTTTGATTGAAGTTCAGAAGATTGCTCCTGCGGAAGGAGCTACGGACGGCATGTTTGGGAGAACCGTTGCACTAACGGGGGAATGGTTGGTAGTGGGAGGCGCCGCCGAGTCGGGG
This sequence comes from Verrucomicrobiota bacterium, assembly GCA_039182965.1. Lineage (GTDB taxonomy): Bacteria > Verrucomicrobiota > Verrucomicrobiia > Verrucomicrobiales > DEV007 > JBCDBW01. The sequence continues at coordinate 1,629 of JBCDBW010000015.1, read as the reverse complement.
GATTACATTCAAGGTGCGATTTATATATTTCGTTGGAATGGCGTAACCGAATCGTGGGATGAGCATCAAAAGATCACCGGTCCTTGGCTCGGAGGTTTGGTAGGACACATCAGTCCTTTTTCGAGTGATATGCTCGCCGTGGACGGGGATAGAATTGTTGCCTATTATGGTGGCAGTTCCCTCGGTTACCCGTATGCTGATTTTGTAGTGTTCGAGCTAGATATTGTCTCGCAGATATGGGAGGAGAAGTCAGTTATATCCGTGCCCTTGCCATCGGGCAACGTCGAGGCGCCTCGTATGGTGGGGCGACTGGCGATTAGTGGTGACACAATCGTTGTGGGAGCGCCCAGGATATGGCATGGGTCCGGAGGGGTGCTGGTTTACGGCTTAGATTCGGCGGACGGAAATTGGTATCAAGTCGACGGTCAGACCATGGCGCCTGGTTGGAAATACGGAGAAGTTTTTGGTTTACGAGTTTCTATCGACGGAGATCGGATGGCGGTGGGATCTGTTTTTGCCGATCAACCGATCGTATGGCCAACCATTTCTCGGGCCACCGGGATGGGGGCGATTTACATTTACGAACGAGAGCCTGCGTCCGGGGTCTGGAGCGAGGTTGGCGTGCATCCGATTGCGGTGCCGGACTTTAGTTCGATGGTGAATATTGAATTGGACTCGTGGTTCGCGGTCGGTGCTCCGGTCCCGAAAAGTATCGAGAGCGGTGGTGGGGATATTATGTTGCGTGATTCAGATAGCCTTTCCAATATTTTCTCCGTGCCGGAGGGTAGTCTTCCCGGAACGTTTATTGCGAATATTTCGGCGATTGACCCGGACGGCGACGAGCTGGAATTCGTTGAAATTGGCGACCCTTCGAACGTCTTTCAAATTGAGCAGAGTGGTGAATTTTGGCGGTTGATTGTTGGCGCCGGAGCACAACTCAATTATGAGGACGCCGCTAGTCATGAAGTTGAGATTGAGGTATCTGACGGACTCGGTGGTAGCAGTCGGGGGACATTTACGATACATGTCGAAGACTTGGATGACGATGATGACGACTCCGACGGATTACCCAATTGGTGGGAGCTGCAGTATGGGCTCAACCCCCAATCTCCAGGTGATGAGTTGGGAGATACCGGCGACGGGGACGAGTTGAACTATCTTCAGGAATTCCAAGCCGGTACTAGTCCTGATGAGGCAGACTCTGACGGTGACGGACTTCCAGATGAATTGGAGTTTGGTATACTAGCCCGGTGGAAACTGGAAGAGATAGCGGGCGAGCTTGCTTATGACACCTCGCCCAACGGAAATCACGCCCATGTAATTGGTGGTGATTGGACGGCAAGCGGGCAATCGGGTGGTGGCTTGGAATTCGGTGACGGCATCGGCAGGTTGCAACTTGCGGAGGGGCTTGAGCCGGGGGATGAATGGACAATTAGTGTTTGGTTTAGGGCGCCGTTGCCTGAAATGGGAGAATGGCACGCTCTCACGCGCGGTTTGACAAGTGGTTACCATATCATGGTGGATCCCTCCCTCAATCTTGGGACGATGCCGATGGATGGGGGCGGATTCCGGTCGTCTGGATTCGATTTGGGAGACCTTAAGGAAGGATGGCATCATCTCGCGGCAATT
>JBCDBW010000014.1:0-57539 GCA_039182965.1 Verrucomicrobiota bacterium | reverse complement strand
GGCTCCGATAGGGATATCGAAGTCATATTGCTCGTAATCGAGGTAGGGGTTTGCCCTACGGAGATCGTGATCGATTCCAGAGCCTCTGAGATTCGGGCCGCTGATGCCGTAAGCAATTGCGTCTTCTCGACTGATGAAACCGATGTCTTTGGTGCGTTCGACGAAGATGCGGTTTCGGGTAAGGAGGCGATCGACCTCGTCAATGCACGGGACGACTTCATCGAGAAATTTCTCAACGCGAGCGATGAAGCCGTCGGGCAGATCGCGTGTTTGGCCGCCGACCCGGGTGAAAGAAGTGGTGAAGCGAGCGCCGGTGAGCTGTTCGGACAGGTTGTAGACAGTTTCGCGCTGGGTAAATGTGTATAGGAAAACCGTCATGGCGCCGACGTCCATTGCGTAACAGCCGATGCCGAGGAGGTGTGCGGAGATGCGTGCAAGTTCGCAACAGATAACCCGGATAGCTTTGCCACGGGGGGGCAGTTCCCAGCCCATCAATTTTTCGACGGCGAGCGCGTAGGCGACATTATTGGCAAGTGGGGCGAGGTAATCGAGGCGGTCGGTGTAAGGGACGAACTGGTTGTAATGCATGTTCTCGGCGATTTTTTCATCGCCACGGTGGAGGTAGCCGACTTCTGGAATGGCCTTGACGATGGTTTCGCCATCGAGTTCGAGGACGAGACGAAGAACACCGTGGGTCGCGGGGTGAGAGGGGCCCATATTGAGGACCAATTTCTCTCCGACGATGTCTTCGGTGGTTTGTTGATATTCGTCTGCGCTGAGCGCGGCTTTGGCAGCGGTGTCTGGCGCTTCGAAGTCCTGGACCGTTTTCGGCATTTGGCCTGTAAAATCAGGGAAAAAAAGGGGGGGCCGGAGGAGACCCGGCGCCGTCGTTTTAGTATCTACGCTATGGAAAAGCGGGGCAAGCCGAATTTGTGAAAAATTTCACAAGCGTGGCTGAAACCCTGAATCGAGTGGCGTTTTGGGGGGTGCTGGCTATGGTATGGGGATGAGTGAGAAGAAGGTAGAGACGAAAGAGGATCGGAACGTTGGTAAGTCGGTGGTGATGCTTGTATTAATGGCGTTGTCGGTCGCTTATTTGGTAAATCCTGGAGCGGGATTTCTTGAGTTTATTCCCGACAATATCCCCGGGATCGGGAATTTGGACGAGGCAGGTGCGACGGCCTTGCTGATCGCATGTCTGGCATATTTTGGTTTTGATGTGACACGGATTTTTGCGCGGAAGCGGCAGCAAGAGGAAGCCAAGGAAGCGACGGTGACGAAGGTGACGGACGCGAGCGTGGAGTGAAGCCAGGAGCTAGCTTCGGAGATTGGTGGGGTCATGGGTCTTGAAGCGGGATGCGCGTAGGGCCAAGTTGAAGTGGTAGAATGAATCGGCGTGAATTTTTGTGTCGTGGGGCGATTGGTGGCGTGGCGTTGGCGGTGGATCCGTGGGTGGTGACGGCGGTGGAGACGGCCGCCATGCGAGAGCGTTTTCCAGGCGTAGCTGAGGCGGTATTGGAGAAAGCTTCGGGGCGGGGAGCGTCGTTTGTGGATTTTCATGTGATGCAAATCGAGAGCGAGCGCGTGTCAGCGCGGGAGGACATGATACAGGGGGTGAGTTCGGGTTCGTCCATAGGGTGTTCGGTGCGGGTCTTAGTGGATGGGGCTTGGGGATTTGCGGCGAGTTCTGATGTGACGAAGGAGGCGGCATTGGCGCTGGTGGATCGAGCAGTGTCAATGGCGAGAGAGCAGGCGGGTTGGATGGAAGCGAGAATTGAGATCGAGAGACTGGCGGCTCATGTGGATCGATGGGAGATGGCAGTGGCGGAAGATCCTTTTGCCGTGCCGGTGGAGCGCAAAGCGGCGCAACTGCTGGCTATCAACGAACGAGCGTTGGCGAAAGGGGCGAAGTTTTGTCAGTCCTCCTTGGCGGCGGTTCGTGAGCACAAGTGGCTTGCGAACTCCGTGGGCAGCCGCATTGAGCAGACACGGGTGCGGGTGCATCCTCGGTTTGGGGTGACGGTCGTGGATGAGAAGAGGGGTGGTTTCGCGTCGCGAGCGAGTCTGGCCCCACCCCGGGCGGCGGGATATGAGTATGTTATCAGCGATGCCTTTCTGGGCGATGTTGAGTTAGCAGCGGAGCAGGCCGCGGAGAAGTTGAAAGCGCCCTCGGTGCGAGCAGGGACGAAGGATTTGGTAATCGCGCCGTCGAACTTGTGGTTGACGATCCATGAGACGGTGGGGCATCCGACTGAACTGGACCGGGCACTGGGTTATGAGGCGAACTATGCTGGCACCTCCTTTTGCACCCCGGACAAGCTTGATCGGCTGCAGTATGCGAGTGAGATCGTCACCCTACGCGGCGATCGCACCGCGGAGGGCGGTTTATCGACAATCGGCTATGATGACGACGGAGTAAAAACTGCCGAGAAAGAATTCAATATCATCGATCGAGGAGTATTTCGAAATTTTCAAATGGCGTTGGGTCAGGCCCAGCGGATTGGGAAGGAGCGTTCAAATGGCTGCGCATATGCGGATGGGTATGATTCGTTTCCGATCCAGCGGATGCCGAACATCTCTTTGCAACCGGGAGTGGATGAGGGGGTCACTGTGCAAGACTTGATCGCGGACGTGGAAGATGGGTTGTATGTCGTGGGCAATGGGAGCTGGAGTATTGACCAGCAGCGGTACAATTTCCAATTCACGGGACAAGTGTTTCACCGGATTCGGAACGGGAAGCTGGATGGGATGGTAAAGGATGCCGCTTACCAGGGGAATTCGGTGGCTTTTTGGAATGCCTGCGATGGGTTGGGCGGATCGGCGACGTATGAATTAGGTGGGGCGTTCAACTGTGGCAAAGGGCAGCCGGGGCAGGTTGCTCCGGTATCGCATGGGGCAGTGCCCGCGAGATTTCGACGGGTGAATGTTTTGAACACCGTGGGAGAAGCAGGCGATGAGGTTGCGACAGGATGTGATTGCAGTGGGGGCCGAGATCGATGGGCCTAACAGAACGAGAAGCAAGGGAGATGAGCGCTCGAGTGCTGGGGATGTGTCGTGCCGATGAGGCGACCGTTTCAGTTGGGCATTTCGATCGGCTGAACGTCCGTTTTGCGAACAATGATGTCACGACAAACGGCTCAGTTGAGTCGATCGGCTTGCATTTGACCGTAAGTTTTGGGAGGCGGTCGGCTTCAATATCGGTGACGGAGACGGGAGAGGCGGCCTTGAAGGAAGCTGTCCTGAAGGTAGAATCGATCGCAAGACTGTCGCCGGAGAATCCTGAGCATATGCCTGTTCCGGGGCCTAGGGATTTTGAAGAAGGGAAGACCTATGCCGAGGGGACGGCGGAGTCCGGAGCGGGAGAGATGATGGGGTGGGTTCGGCCGGTAGTTGAGCAGGCTCGAAGCGCCAGGATCTTGGGTGCTGGTTACGTTGAGCGTAGCATTCGGACCGGAGCCTTGGCGAACAGTGCGGGTTTATTTGCCTATGATCGAGCGACAAACGTGAACTTTTCGATGACGGCGCGCACACGAGACGGCAGGGGTTCGGGGTGGGCGAGCACGCAGGTAACGGACTCGGGGGAACTGGATTTAGGGCCCGTCGGTGAGCGGGCCATAGAGAAAGCGATTGCTTCGAAGAGGCCGGCGGCTATGGAGGCGGGACGAGTGACGGTTGTCCTGGAGCCGGCAGCGGTGCGAGATTTGGTGAGTTTGTTGGGTTTTGGGCTGCACCGGCGTCCGGTGGACGAAAGGCGAAGCTTTTTGAATGAGTTGGCGGGTGACCGAGATCCAGTGGGGGAGGATTTATTTGGTTCAAAGGCCACAATTTACTCGGATCCATTGGATCGAAGGGTGCCGTGCGCCACCCATGCCGGTGGGATACCGCGGAATCGGACGGAGTGGGTGGTGGACGGAGTTTTGAGGAACCTGAGTGTCAATCGATTCTGGGCGAAGCAGCGGGGAATCGAACCATTGCCGGGTCCGGGGAACTGGATTGTGCCGGGTGAGGGAAAGAGTCGAGGGGATTTGATCGAGGCGGTGGACGAGGGGGTATTAATTACTCGGCTTTGGTATTTGCGAATGGTGCAACCTCAGAGTCTACTCTATACGGGTCTGACTCGGGACGGAACCTTTCGGATTGAGAACGGTCAGGTGAGGGAGGCGGTAAACAATTTTCGTTTTAATGAATCGCCAGTCAACGTGTTGCGGAACTTGGTTGCGTCCGGTAAACCTGAGCGTGTGATGGGAAGCGAGGGGAGTATGCCGATGTTGGTTCCGGGGATGGTAGTGGAGGACTTTAATTTATCATCGGTTTCGGACGCCTCATGATCACCGGCAAATAGAGACTAGCTTATTCTCCCTCGTATTTTCATTGCCCTATTCCTGAGGAATTTCAGTATTCATAAGCTTTCACTTCATCCACTTGCGAAGCATGGTGGTTTGTTTGGCTCGTGGGGGAAGAGACTCGAAGGGATCGGGGAGGAAGAAGCGTGTGGAGACGGTTCGTTGGTAGCTGAACGCTTCGACACCAGCTTTTCCACGGTATCGTCCGTGTCCGCTGTCTCCTTTCCCTCCGAAGGGGAGGTGGAGGTTGGAAGCGTGTTTGCCGACGTCGTTCAGGCAGACGCCCCCTGAGGGGACGTTGCTTAGAAGATGGGCAGTGAATCTAGGGTCTTTTGAGAAGCAATAGAGGGCGAGTGGCGTGGAGTAGCGGGAAAGCTTTTCGATGATGTCGTCCTGAGTGCGATAGGTAACGACGGGGAGGATCGGACCGAAGACTTCCTGCTGCATGACAGCGTCACTCCATTGGGCCTCGGGCAGGATACGCGGAGCCAAGTGGAGGGCATCGGGATCATCCGTTCCTTTTTGAACGGGTTCGCCGGCGACGAGTGATAGCAGGCGCTCGTAGTGTCGGCGGTTAATGATACGAGCTATTTCATTTTCCCACGGAAGACGCTCCATGATTTCTGTGAGTTCTTCGATGAGTTTCGCCTTTGCGCTTTCGTGCACCGCGACAAAGTCCGGGGCGAAGCAGGTCTGGCCGGCATTAAACAATTTGCCGACAAGGATTCGTTTTGCCGCGATGGAGAGGTTGGCGGTGGCGTCGACGACACATGGGCATTTACCGCCGAGTTCGAGCACGTGAGGTGTCAGGTGCTGGGCTGCCTTCTGAGCGATCACTTTACCGACGTTCGTGCTCCCGGTGAAGAAGAGAAAGTCGAAACGGTGGTCGAGTAGTCTGTCTGTGAATGTGGGGCCACCCTGGAGAACGATCGCGTGTTCCGGAGGAAAGCTTTCGGCAATGAGTTCATGAAGGATCTTGGCGGTGGCGGGGGCTTCTTCAGAGGGCTTTAGGATCACGGTGTTACCAGCGGCCACTGCGGCGGCAAGCGGGCTGAGAGCCAACTGGATCGGGTAATTCCATGGAGCGATGACAAGGGCATTGCCATGTGGCTCGCGATGGATACGATTTCGACAGGGCAGGAAGTAGAACGGGCTCTTTGCCTTTTTGGGACGCAACCATTTCTTCAGGGACTTTCGAATGAGTCGAAGTTCTTCGAGGAGAAAGTAATACTCGGAGAGGAAGGCCTCGATCGTGGGTTTGCCGAGATCGTCTTTGAGAGCGTAAAGAATGGCGTCCTGATGGGCTTCGAACACGTTTTGAAAGCGCGAGAGGGCATTCAGGCGGACTTCTAGGGTGAGCGTCCCTTTTGACGCGAAAAATTCACGTTGCTTTTTGACGTGTTCGGAGAGGTCTTCCAAGGGAGTATCTTGCATTCAAGGACAAGCTATGGCGGGTGTGATAATTGACAAGGCGGCAAACTTAGGAAAGATGACGACGATGAATTCCTCTAGGGTAGCGGTCATTGGAGCCGGTCTTGGTGGCATGTCGGCAGCGATTTCTTTGCGCGCGGCTGGTTATGACGTGGTGATATTCGAAAAGAACGATCGTCTAGGTGGGAAATTGAACATCATGGAGAAAGATGGGTTCACATTCGACCTTGGCCCTTCCATTTTTACTCTTCCGCAGATATTTCGAGATCTCTTTGCGCGTGCGGGACGCAAGATGGAGGACTATGTGGAACTGGAGTCAGTGACGCCGCATTGGAGGAATTTTTTCGAGGATGGGACGGTATTGGATCTTTACGAGGAGGATGAACTCTTCCGTCAAGAGATGGACAAGCTGCCTGGCGAAGCGGAGCAGCATTGGCGAGAAGTGCAGGACTTCCTTTCGTATTGTCGTCGTCAATATGAAATATTGTCGTCTGGATATCTTGAGAAAGGGATCGACGGCCTTTGGGAGTTTCTTCGTCATTACGGACTTCGCAAGATTGGCAAGGAAATTGATTACAAGCCCACGATGTCGGAAGCGATCGAGGCGCGCTTGAGCGACCCGAAATTGCGGAGCATCTTCGAATACTTCATCAAGTATGTCGGATCTTCGGCGCTTGCCGCTCCCGGGTATATGAACATGATGCCGATTATCCAGTTCGATTACGGGCTTTGGTATGTGAAAGGCGGGATGTATCGCTTGGCAGAAGGCTTGGGCCGCTTGATGGAAGAGATGGAAATTGAAGTCCATCTTGGATCAGATGTTGCCGGAATTAGCCGAGAGGGGGACGTGGTAAAGGGCGTGGAGTTAGCCGGAGGCGAAGTGGTTGATGCGACGTTTGTCGTGAGCAACATGGAAGTTATCCCGACTTATAAAGAATTGCTTGGGGAGAGTACGAAATTTTTGCGAAAGCTAGACAAATTTCAGCCGGCTTGTTCGGGTTTGGTGATTCATTTGGGTACTGACCGGGTGTTTCCTGAACTGGCGCACCACAATTTCATTTATTCGGAGAATCAGCACAAACATTTCCGAACCGTCTTCGAGGAGGGCACAATTCCGGAAGACCCGACGCTTTATGTCGTTGCGCCGACCCGGACAGATCCTTCCAAGGCTCCCGCCGGTTGCGATAACATCAAGATTTTGCCGCATATTCCTCCTTTGGGCGAGAGACCGGTCGCGCATGAGGAATACCTCGCGCTCCGAGAGCGAGTTTTGGACAAGATGGAGCGGGTTGGCTTCAAGGGACTTCGTGAAAGTATCGTGACGGAGGATGTCCTGACTCCCGTCGACATCGAAAAGATGTATCGATCGAATCGGGGATCCATTTATGGGGTGGTAAGCGACTGGAAGTTAAACCATGGATTCAAGGCTCCGAAAACGAGTAAGCAGTATCGGAATCTCTTTTTCTGTGGGGGCAGCGTGAACCCGGGTGGCGGAATGCCGATGGTTGTTCTTTCCGGGCAGAAGGTAGCGGACCGGATTGTTGCCTTTCATCAGCGAGCATGAGACCATCATGCTGTTTGTTTTTCCCATCCTTGCGATTCTGTGTGCGCCAGCACTGTGGCTCATCTTGGGAAGACCTCGTTTTTTGAGTGAAGGTGCCGGCGATGGGCCTGAGGAGAAGGTGTCGGTTGTGATTCCGGCCCGGGATGAAGAGCGAGTCATTGGTCGTTTACTGGACTCATTGCTAGGGGAACAGGAGCTTTTCCACGAAGTTTTGGTGGTAGACGATGGGTCCGAGGATGCAACGGCTGCGATTGCCACGGAGAAAGGCGCCCGCATTGTCGTACCCGCTCGCCTGCCTGAGGGGTGGAAGGGCAAACCGTGGGCCTGTCAAGAAGGGGCAAGTCAATCCGTGGGCGATTGGTTTTTGTTTCTGGATGCGGACACTTGGATTGAACCGAAGGGCCTGAGGAGGATCGTCGCGCTGACGAACAACAAGAATCGTGTGAGTTCGATTTGTCCGTATCACGAGATTGGCTCTCCAGTCGAAGAACTCTCGGCCTTTTTCAATGTCATCATGGTGGCGGGGGCGAACGCCTTTGGTTGGCGAGGCAAGTCGGGGCGCGAAGGAGCCTTGTTTGGTCAGAGTCTACTGATTTCGCGGCGTCATTACGAAGAGGTAGGCGGACACGAGAAGGTGAAGGGAGAGATCTTGGAGAATTTTCATCTTGCCGAGCATTTAGCTGCGCTTGGAGTGAAGCGGGATTGCTATTTGGGTCGTGGGGTACTTTCGATGCGGATGTTTTCGGAAGGACTTCCCGAGCTTTGGGCTAGTTGGAAGAAAGGTTTTACCTCGGGAGCCAAGCAAGCCGCGCCGCGTGCTTTGTTACTGGTTTCTCTTTGGTTAACGGGAGCGATGTTCGTTTTGACCAGCGTTGTCGTGGCGTTGAGCCCATTTTCGAGCAGCTTGTATTACGCGTTGACCATCGTTGCGTATTTTGTATACGCCGGGCAATGCTGGTGGTCTTTTCGGCTTGCTGGTCGTTTCTCGCCATGGAATGCATTGCTTTTTCCGGTGAGCCTTATTTTTTATCAGGTGCTTTTCTTCACTGCCCTAATCGAGCGCGCTTTAGGAGTAAAGACGGAGTGGAAGGGGCGCGATGTTGATTGAGGTATCGGCTTTTTGGATCGTGGGCTTGAATGTGATTGGTATCCCGACGGCCCACCTTTTCGTAGCTTGGTGGTCGATGCGAATGCCGCTGAGTCTATTTCGGGTTGAGAGGCCGCTTTATCGTGTTCGGAAATGGGAGAGAGGCGGCGTTGTTTACGAGCGCTTGTTTGGTGTAAGGTCGTGGAAAGACAAGTTGCCGGATGCCGGGCCATGGTTTTCTGGGTTTTCCAAGGGGGGGCTAGAGTCGCGTGATCGTGGGTATCTGCAAGAGTTTCAGAGAGAAACCTGTCGGGGGGAGTTTTCGCATTGGATACAGGTGATCGTCATTTCAGGGTTTGTGGTCTGGAATCCGTATCCGGCGAGTTTGGTGATCGTGGTATACGCGGTGCTATCCAATCTGCCGTGTATTATTTCTCAGCGGCACACGCGGTGCCGGCTGGAGCGGATACTTCGTCGTTAAGGAAGTCAGCGGAGAGGCCAATATAGATGGAGTCCTGGTGTATAGCCGAAGCTCCTCCCGCGGCGCTGAAACTCCGGCGACGACTGGTCAGATCGAAACGGAAGGCGTTGAGTCGGGGTAATGGAGGCAATGGCGGATCGAGTCTTTGGTCTATTCCGCTTTTTGAGTCTTGTCTCAATGAGGGCATGGTTCTTTATGAGAGAGGAGGCATGGTCTAAAATGCCGACTTTCGATGAGTGCCGTTCCGTTCGCGCAACGTTGGTTTAAGGCCATGCTCCTAACTTGATGAGCTGCTTCGTGGCGGATTCGGACCAGCCGCGATTGGCGGCGGGGGAGGCTGGGGATGGGTGCAGGACGGTGCCTACTTTGGCGTTCGATGGCGCGAGGGGAAGGAGCTTTGTCTCGGCGAATTTTCCAACGCCGATGCACCATTGAGGTTGCAGGATTTCGAGGACGGTCTTGAGGTGGGTATCGCAGGCGTCGTTGAGGGGTTTTTGTTCGGCAGTCGGGAGTTTATCGGGAGTGCGATTTTTGCCGGATTCTTCCATGAAGACCAAGGGGCAATAGTTAAGGACGATATGATTTTCAAAGAAGGCCTCTGGACTTCTAAAGCGGTCGGCGAAGAGGCCCCAGAGGCGGCGTCCGGAGACTTCCGATTTTTTGCAGGCAAAGCCTTCGACGGGGCGTTTAGGGTGTTCGGGGTTGGGTTTAGCGATGGGGGCTTCGATTTTCATCCAGTCGCGAACGGCGGGGATCTCGCCAAAAGGAACGCCGGTTTGGGACATGCCCCAGGGGCCGGGATTCATTCCGAGGAAAAGGATTCGTTTGGAGGTGTTTGCGAATTTTTCAAGGTAAAGCCGATGCGCTTTCCAGGCGTAATCCAGTGGGTTGTAGACGTGTGTCACCGGTCTGGAGAATTGGAAGCCATCGACGGTTTTGCGGAGTTCGTCGGCTGCGCGGATGAGGTTTTTGCTTACGGTCATCGGCACGTTTTGATATTAGATGCTGATGGGTTTGCCGACCTTTTTGACGCTTGCCGGTGTTGTGAGGTGGAGTCTAAAGGGAATACTTCGTGTCTAGTTCCCGATGCTTTTGATAACCGAGTAACCGTCTCCGTCTGTGATGACATAGGCTCCACTTAGAGATCCCAAGTTCTTTACTTCGCGCACTTCGGTTATTGAAAGTCCGTTTTCCTCGAGGACCTCGCTGATCTTGTGCAACGGATTGTCTGGGTCGTCGCGTTTTGCAAAGAAGGGACCGAAGAATTTGGCCATTAAAAGGGTTACCCTGCCATCTTCAGATCCGGCGATCTTGTAAGAAGTTCCGTAGATTCTAATTTCTCTTCCGACTGGATCAATGGTTCCGGTGTCTTGAGTCAAGAGATAGGGTTTTCGGCGGCTCATGGCATATTCGCTGACGGGCTCTCCGAAGGGAACGGAAAGAACTTTTTCTTTGTAGGGCTGGGTGACGGGGACTTCCTGAATGGAGCGCGTTTGGGTGCGGTTCACCAAAGCGCCGCCTGTACTTGAAGTGCCAATATTGCCTGGGGTCAGGCCTGAGCTGATGGGCGCGTAGTCGCCCTCCGGCAGTTCGCGCTCAAGACGGTCTTTGCCTTGTTCCAAGACTGTCGTTACCAGGTCATTGATGGCGGCTTCATAGGCAGAGGCGGTCATTTTGCTGTCCGCGGCAAATTCTGAAATCGGTGCAACATAGCCGGCGGCGACACCGGTGAAGTAGCGGGTGTTCTTTAGTTTCCCATCTGGAAACTTGATTTCGTATTTGCAGCTGACGCATGGGGTTACTTTCGAGACGCCCTGCGACTTACTGGAAAAAGCGTAACCGTATGCCAGAAGGTCAAGATTGATCGTAAAACTTGGGTCGGAGCTGTGATGTGCGGCGTAGAATTTTTCTGACTTCATCCGGTCATTCAATCGGGTATAGAGGCGCTCCGCGATGTCCTTTGGAACGGCTGTTTTCGCTGCATCGAAGTATTGTCCGTATTTCTTATTGAAATTGGCTTGGGCAGCGCTTTCCGCGATTCCTTGGATCACCCCTGTCGCAAAACCGATGGCAGCGGCTTCACCCGGGGAAGCATCAATTGGAACGTAATAGGTGTAATAAGTCTGAGTATCCTTCAGGATTCGGGCGGGATCGGACACGCCTTTTGTAGTATCGGCGACGGGTCCCGGACCGATGGTCGTGGGTTGATTAGCATAAGACTTTGAATTGGAACTTGCCAGTTCGTTGGTCTCGCAGGAAACGAAAACAAAGAGAGATGCCAACATTAGGGCAAGTCTTTGAGAAAGTTTTTTCATAGGCGGGTAGTTAGCTTGGTTAATGGAGGCTTACAAGCATTATCAGTTCCATGCTTCACAGAGAGTCGCCCAAAGGCAAAGTTTCCATCTATTCCGGCCACCGATGAGGGGTAGCGCGGACGATCGTTCCCCAGTGAGGTGAGAGAGAGCCCACCCGGGTTTCGCCTAGTTGGGACTTTGCCTCATCTCTTGCCGACGCATCGGCATTGTGTCGATGAGGGTGAAAAGAGCGGATAGATCAAGCCTGCCTGTCTGGCGGCTTTTCTCGCCGCCGTCTTTTCCAATGAGAACGAAAACGGGCTGGGAAGAGCTCTCCAAACCGAACTTCTTCCGGATGGCATTGGCTTCGGACTGGGATGTAAGGTGAACGAGTTCCGCGCCCTTAGTTTTGTCTTTTGAAATGTTGGGTGAGAGGTCGAGAACGACAAGGTCTCGGTCTGCAATATCGTCTCTGCGTGCTATGAGTACCTTTTCGACTTGCGTTCGGACTGTTTTGCTTTCCGTAGGAATCATCATGAGGATGATCCGATTGTCCCATCGGTAATCCGCCAAGGTCTTTTTTTCTCCTGCAGAAATGCTACTCTTCATCACCCAGAGTCCAAGAATCAAAGTCGGTAGTATTCTGAAGAGCGGTGATTTCATTGTTATCTCGCATTTGCTTGCGCATTTGAAGGCTCTCTGATGGGGGCTTAAGCAGCATCTCAGCGTGTTCCTTTTTGCCGTGTGTTTGAAACATGTTTCACTCTTTTTGATGAGAAACCAAGTAGCGGGGGCAAGCGAGGAAAAGGGAATTGGGCTGTTATTTTGAGGAGTTTCTCCGCCTGGCGCCACGTTAGCCCAGGGGTTCACGCACTGCATTGCCTGGGAGGTAAGGCCGGCCGGTCAGGTGCGGGCCACGTGAAGGTGGATTCTCGGTTTTTTGTAAGGCCATTGCTCAATCCTGTCTATGGATATGGATAAGCTTTAATCGGGTGTCTGGCCGGCGGAAAGCGTGAGGATGAGATTGTGTGTTGAACTCCATGATTGCAACCGGACCAGCGGTCTTTGTGGTCTTATTCCCTCGTTTGCCCAATTCAATGGGGACTGGCTGGTGGGGATCTGCGCGTAATGTGTGGACTAATTCAGAAAGTCTGATTAGCATTTGGCTCGATTTCTGCGGCTAAGGAGTTGGTTGCGGTTTTGAATTGAAAGGAAAACTCCACAGATTGAGTGTGAGCAGAGCTTCCAAAACCGGATTTCGAGTGCTAGGTGATGACTGTATGGTCCTCCTGGGACGGTTGTTGGCGCTTTCGGGACTGCTTTGTTTGCTGGGTTGTGGCAAGACGCCCAGCGAGGAAGTAAAGTCCCCGAGGCCCGTTACGGCTATTGTTCTTGAGACGAGGGATCCGTCGATGGATTTACGCCTCACGGGTGCGGTCAAAGCATGGAACGAAGAGGACATCGCTTTCGAAGTGTCGGGGCGTGTAACGTTTATTGCGGAAGCGGGCACCTATCTGAATGGACGGTGGGTGGATGAGGGCGAGGTAGTGCAAGACGGCGATGTTCTCGCCCGCATTGATTCGGAGCAGTATGAAGTGGCCCGCTTGCTTGCCAAATCCGAGGTAGATACCGCCAGCGCGGATTTGAAGGGAGTTGAAGATGAACTGAAGAAGTTGCAGTCGGCTGGAGCGGCCGCGGTTTCTCAATCGGCGATCGACTCGATGGAAGCCGACGCCTTGGCTGCTAGTGCGCAAGTGGAGAGTGCAAAGGCGAGACTTCGCCAGGCGGATTTGGATGTGCGGAATACGGAACTTTGGGCGCCTTTTGATGCTGAGGTTTCCGAGGTTTTCGTGCGGGCGGGCGGCTATGCGCGTGCGGGCGAGCGGGTGGCCAATTTGGTGATGATTGATCCGGTCAAAATTGATGTTTCGGTTTCGGCGAAAACGCACCGTCGGCTTTCAGAGGGGGATTTTGTCAAAGTGTTTGTGAACGGGGAGGAGCTCTCGTCTCCGGCGGCGGTTTACCAAAAGTCGACGGTTGCTGATCCCGCGACGAGGACGTTCACGGTTACGGTGATCATTCGGAATCAAGTCGTGGAAGGAGCGGAGGGAGAAGAGCTGGCGGAGGTTCCGGGAATTCGAAGGCTCATGCCCCTCTTGCATCGAGGGGCTGACGACACCGAAGGCCCTCTGTTTGTCGAGGAAGATCAGGGTTTATATGAGGCAAGTGACGGTTCCCATCACATCTGGGTTGTTGCAGAGCCCTCTCTCTTGACGGATGGCACCGATTTGACGCGGACGCCATTCCGCATTCGCAAGGTGGGGGTCGAACTTGGAGAAGAACGTTTTAATATGCAGGGAATTTATCAGTTCCGCGAGATACAAGAGGCGGAGGGTGTTGAGGTTTATTCGTTTTCCGCGTTGGAAGTGCCTCCGGAACTTCAGGAGGCCAATGAAGCGGAGGTTGTATTGCGGAGCCGGGATTGGGCAATGCGCCCGGGAAGTCTGGTGGAGGTGCAATTTCTTGCGGACCGGGTAGAGCCCGGCTTTTATGTGCCGCTGCGGGCGATTCTTCCGACGGGTGACGAGGGGCGAGGAGTGGTGTTTGTGGTCGAGTCAGAGAGTGGTAATCGTTTCATCGCGCGGCGCATTCTCGTGGATATTGGGGACGGAGCCGGGGAGATGCGTCGGATTTCGGGTCCGGAATTGGCGGATGGGGTGCGCGTTGTGCTTGAAGGCGCTTCGTATCTCGTGGATGGGGAGGCGGTGAGTATCGTGAAGGAGGAGACCTTGTCCTTTCCCCGGTCATGAGTTTGCCGCGATTTGCGCTCACGTATCAAGTTATCGTCATCGTGACGGCGCTCATGGCGGTTGGCTTTGGGATCTTCCAGTATCTCACGATGCCAAGGCGGGCGGATCCCGAGATTACGGTTCGGATGTGTCAGGTGATCACCCAGTGGCCGGGGGTAGAGGCGGAGCGGGTGGAACAGCTTGTAACGAGAAAGCTGGAGAACGAGATCAGCGAGCTTGAGGAGGTTGATATTGTCAGTTCGACGACGACCACCGGACTCTCTGTCTTGGAGGTCGAGGCGGAGTCGGCGCTCGATGTCGGCATGGTTCCGCAGGTTTGGGACCGCGTGCGGTCCCGCGTCGACTCGATTCGCGATCAACTTCCCGAGGGTGTGTTGACGCCTGTCGTTGACGACGACTTTACGACGACATCTGTGATGTTGATTGCGCTTTATGAGGCGGGGCAAATCGGAGCGGGGGAGGATACGAGCCAGGAGTATTCACCTCGCGATCTCGAGGTCATCGCCCAGAGAGTGCGGGATCGTTTGATGTTGATCGAAGGTGTGGCCACGTCTGAGGTCCACGGAGCCTTGGAGGAAGTGGTTTACCTTGAAACATCGAGGAGTAATTGGGCGAACCTGGAGTTGACGTTGGCTGATCTTGAGGGCCTTCTTTCCGCCCGCAACATTTCGTCGTCGGGAGGCAGCATTGAGACGGAAGCGACTCGTTTTCACGTCCAGCCGTCGGGTGAATTCGATACGGTATCGCAGATTGAGAACGTGGTGGTTTCCCGAGATGAGACAGGGGCGCCGATTCGGCTTGGGGACCTCGGGATTTCCGTTCGGAGGTCTTATTTTGATCCGCCGACGACCGTGGCGCGATTTGGCACGGATGAGGGGGCGGCTCCGTGCATGGTCGTCAACATCACGATGAAAGATGGGTTCAAGGTTACCGATGTGGGCCCCAAGGTGTCTGCGATGCTTGAAGACATGCAGGAGCGGGAAAAGACGATTCCTCCCAATATCAAGGCAGAGATCGTTTTTGATGAGTCGGTTTTTGTCGACGTGAAGATTTCGGACTTTGTGACCAACGTTCTTCAAGCGATCGTGATTGTTGTTTTGATCTCTTTGCTCTTTTCGGGCGTCCGATCTTCCCTGGTGATGGCGGGAGCGATTCCCTTTGTCATGATCATTTCGATTGGGATCAGCTCGCTGTTTGGCATCGATCTTGAGCAAATGTCGATTGCGAGTTTGATTATTGCCTTGGGTCTGCTGGTGGACAATGCCGTTGTTGTTTGTGACAATGTGCGCCGGTTACTGAACGAGGGGTATGACAGGCGAGAGGCGGCGATTCAGGGAGTTGAACAGATCCAGTTTGCGACGTTGATCGGTACGCTCACGACTGTTTTTGCGTTTCTTCCGTTGGCCTTTCTTCTCAGTGGTGAGCAGGCGGAATATATTTACTCGATTCCGGTGGTTGTTTGCACGACCCTGCTCACGAGCTGGCTACTCGCGGTCACGCTCACAACCATCATGGCCTATTGGCTCATCCGGCCGAGTAAGGAGAAGGAAGAACAGCAAGAACTATCGGAGGGACAAGAGGCTGAAAGTGGTGAAGTCGATGGCGGTCAAGAGAGAAAGAGTATCGTCGGGGTCTATACGTCACTCCTTGGTTTTACCATCGCGCGGAAGGGGTGGGTCATTGGCGCGGTATTCCTGCTTCTTGTGGGGGTTCTTCGTCTGCCGATCGGTTCCGAATTTTTTCCAGATGACGAACGCGATTATTTCTATGTTGATGTCTGGCTTCCGGAAGGATCTTCCTGGGCGAGCACTGATGCTGTAGCGGGCGAGGTGGAAGCGATTATTCGGGAGATTTCAACGAGCGAAGAGCATGGGTTAGCGGGATCACTGAGGGCTTACTATGCATCGATTGGCGGATCGGGGCCGCGGTTCTCTCTCGGGGTAAATCCGCAATCACCTTCTGCCAATTTTGCTCAGATCATAGCCCGCACTACTGATGCGGGGATGACGGATGCGGTCATCGCCAAGGTGCGAGAACTGGCTGAGAAGCGCATTCCCGGCGTGAGCGGTGAAACGGGGGAGCCGATTGCCGCGGCGAGGGTCATTCCGAAGAAGTTGGGCTTGGGGCCACCTGTGGATTCCCCGATTGGCTTGCGGATTTATGGGAGCGGCTATTCGGAGCCGGGCTTTTCCGATGAATGGGAGATGAGGCGTCAGGCGGAGAAGGTTGAAACCGTATTCCAGGAGCTGGATGGTGTCTGGGATGTGGCGCATACCTGGGGGATACCGGGGTATGGTGTGCAAATGGAGATTGATCAAGATGCGGCGAACACCGCCGGTGTATCCAATGCGTCTGTGGCTCAGACATTGAATGCGTATTTTACGGGACATCGGCTCACGACCTTTCGAGAGTTGGACCACGAAGTTCCCGTATATCTTCGTCTTCCGCCAGAAGAGCGGACTTCATTGCCCTCTCCCGAATCTATCTTTGTAGAAGGTTCTTCGGGGAAAGTGCCTCTTGATTCGATTGCCAGGGTGGATACGGGGCGGAAGTTTTCGCGGATTGAGAGGAGGAATAAGGAACGTATGATTGAGGTTCAGGCGAGGACGGAGCCAGGGATCCTAGCCAACGACAAATTCGGCGAGGCGTCGTCGGCTCTAGATCAGATCGAGCGTGATCTTCCCCCTGGCTATTCGTTCGAAGTTGGAGGGATGCAAGAGGCTTCCGAAGATGCCCAGGGAGAGATTGTGGCGGCTTTTGGTGTGGGAATCTTGCTGATCCTGCTTTGTCTTGTCGTGCAATACAACAGCATCGTTAAACCATTCATCGTCTTGACGACGGTGCCAATGGGAGCGATCGGAGCCTTATTTGGCTTGTGGGTCACCGGCAATCCACTTGGATTCATGCCGATGTTGGGTTTGGTTTCTTTGGCGGGAATGGTTTTGAATTCCGGTATTCTTTATTTAGAGTTTGCTGAGGGGCTGATGCAGGAGCGCTTGGAAAGTGGAAAAGGGGTGGCGCCGGAAGGTGAGAAGAGTTGTACGGGTCTTACACGGGACGCGTTTCGAGACTGTCTCGCTGAGGCGGGGCGGATCCGACTGCGACCAATTATGCTAACGGCGAGCACCACAGTAGGGGGGTTGTTACCGCTCGCTTTATTTGGCGGGCCGATGTGGGCGGGGATGTCTTGGTTGATGATTTTCGGGCTTAGTGGCGCGACGGTGTTGACTTTGCTGGTCTTGCCGGCAATCTACGCCCTATTCGTTGAGCGGTTTGGTTTGCAGTCCGTACGGGTGGATGGGTGATTTTGAGTGTGTGAAGAGTGGGGAGGGTACTCGGGGAGAGATGGAATCCTTGTTGTCTCGCCTGTGCGAGATATCTTTGGGTAAATCTTGAAGGTAAGACTTAAGACGAAAACCCGGATTGCGCTTGCCCTTGTATTATTATCGGGTGTGTTTTGGTTTTCGATGTTGGCAGTGCCATTTTTACCTGGACCGCTTAGTGTCGGCGAGAGAGGCGCGGTTGCGGGCGTCCTGTTTGTGCTCACGCAGGTTTCGTTTTATGCTGGTGTTTTGCTGGTAGGCAAGGAGGTCATTTATGGTTTCATAAGAAAGTTTCGGCCGGGGAATTGGTTTGGAAATGAAGAACCCTCAGGGGCGATACCTGTAGAAACCAAAACCCAAGGCAACGACCAACCCGATGCCAAGCCAGCGAACGGGGCCGACGACGAAGACAACCGCGCCGTTGAGGATGAGAAACGCGAAGAAGGCACGCACTAGAGTATCGATCCACCGCCGCCGCTGTTGATATTGACTGGTGGCAAGCCACCAGGCGGCGAGTTCGGTAAGCCAGATCGCGGTGAACAGATAATTTACAAACAATCCGCCGCCCCAATACAATCCAAACGCCTCCTCTGTCTGCGTTGCCGTGAATTGGTAGGCCCTGGAATGGCTCCAATGATGTACGGCGTCGAATGCAAGTGCAACATGTAGGATGTAGAAGGCGCAACCCACCGTCGATGCCCACCGACACTTTTGCCAAGGGAGGACGTGCCCCGCCCGCCATGCCAAGCGGCCAAGTTCTCCCGCCAGGTAGCCTAGCAGGGCGAGCCAGATGGCAACACGCATGAGGAACTCGGCGGAGATCACGAATTCAATCTAATTGTTTTGATACTGTTCTCCGATGTTTGTGGGCGTTTGTGTGGCGGGCATTTAGTCCAGTGTTGGCTTTTTTGAATTGGTCTGCGACTCCATGACGGGAAGGTCATTTTGGGCAGCCGGTGAAGGGGAAGTCTCCAGAGACTGTAGGGCGGCGAATGCTATATGGATGCACGGTTTGGGTCGAGCGAGTGAGGTATCTAGCGGACGTTTGGGCGGCAAGCGGGAGCGATGAATTTTCGTCCTTCTATTCAACAACCGATACAGCGCGAGGTGTGCTCTTCCATACAACCCAATTTGCGTCTGATGATTTTGCGTGTGGGTCTTTCGACCGCTATTCACTGGAAGGAACTATCTGGGATGTGGCCGTGGGAGCGGGTCCGCCGGGATTTGGTTTCCAAACGGGTTTTTCTCGAGCCTCCAGGTAGCCTTCTTGGGTCGATTTTATTCGCCAAATTTCGATTGTGTCGAACGTGATTGGATTGCCCCAGGCGAAGGCATCGACTCCTCGCGCATGATGCCCTTCCAGATCGGCTGCGACCAGGGCCAGTCGGTCATTTACGAATACCTCGACCAGATATCGATCTATGAAGACTCTGAGTTCGATATCTTCATCAGGAGGCAGATCAGCCACAGCGAAAGGCGCTTCCGTCTTGCCGACGCGGATCGTGCCATATGCCGGCTGGAATGTGATGGGGAGGCCTGATTGCGTTCCATCGGCATAGACCAGAAGTCCAAATCGTTTTCGGTGCGCTTGTTCGCGGGGTATTACGGCTCGAATCTCCCACGCGTCGTCGTCCATGGTGAAGATGCGTCGCGTCACCGATCCGCCGAAGTTCTTTTCCTCGGGTGCTATTGCAAAGTCCCTGAGGATGTGTGGATTGTGGCGCAGCGTTTCAAGCTCCTGCAGGGGGCGGATTCGGAGGGTGCCGGTGTCATCCAAGCGGATTTCGCGCGGGAGGGATTGGATGCTCTTCTCGCGCAGCGCCGGGTTAAGGCTGTGCATCCACGCCCAGATGACGCGTCGGCCATCGGGAGTCAGAACGCTTTCAGGAGCAAAGAGATCCCAAGTGCGAAGATCACGCTGCAGGACAGGTTGCTGTCCTTCCTGGGGCCAGTTCAGGCGAGTGTGTTTTTCCGGGACAAATTGTTCCCGGTTTGCGTCCCAGTCTCCGAGGTAGAAACGGCATCCATGGGTATGACTGATGCAGAGAAGCATCCACCGTTGGTTTCCGATGGAGGGATCGTCTATGGGGAAGAAATTGGCACAAGATATGTCCTCACCGAGAGCGACATTATCGGGTTCATGAGACAAGAACGGGCCAACGTATACCCAAGTCCGCAGGTCGTCAGATTTAAAGAGTGGTGGGTCTTTCCCTCCTGAGATTGCGTAGTAGGTCTCTCCGATGAGGAAGCAGTCGGGGTCCCATTGTCGCATATCTTCGGGGGCATCTTCGATGTCCAGAGAGTAAGGCTTTGCCCATGCTGATAGTTGTCGATTGGTTGCTTGGGTAATCCAGTTTTTACCGGACCCTTCGCCGTGGTAGATGATGGAGGGAGTCCCGTCGTGGGCCAGGAACCCAGTTCCGCTATACATGCCATGACCGGTGAAATCGGGCTGCAGCTTGGTTGGTTGCCACTCCCAATGGAGCATGTCGGGGCTCGTGACATGAACGAACGAGAAGGATCGTTGTCCCTGCCAATCGTGCCGGAGAATATAGTGGAGGTGATAGGTGCCGTCAAAATGGAAGGCGGCGTTAGGGTCGCCGGGAGCGCTTGGGCCTCCCGGGTGCATGAGGTGGAAGTTGAGTGAAAGCGGATCTTTCTCGGAGGGGATCTGGTTGATATTTTCAGGATTTTCACTTTCCCCTTGGAGCGCCTGTCCTTGAGTATTCGACAAGCACAGCAAGAGGGTAACTCCCACTGAGCGAGTGATGCTAAGCCGTTCTCCACCCACGGAATCTAGTGTTTCGAAGACCTGAAAATCTCAGCCGGCGCCGTGGATTTCCCGTTGCGTTGAAGTGTAATTTGGTAGGAGGGCCGGTGCTAAGGAACCGGCTCACGGCCTGGCCGTCTTTCACTTCAAATGGCCCTTCTTCCCTGTCAGCAGGTTAATCGGATTTTGTCAGCCCAATTGAGGGACGACGAATGGCTTGCGGTAGTCGCGTTTGATTAGTTTCGGATCTGCCCCTTCCGATGTCACCTCTGCGGTTGCAGGATCGACGGCGATGTTCATCCCCAAGAAGTAATTTGGCTCATTGATTCCCCAAGCAGCAAGTTGTTTTGCTTGCTCATCGGAGATGGTGCGCAACATGTCGTTGTCGGCAATTGCCTGGTTCACGGCGTCGGCCCCGGCGGCTGATCCTGAAAGGTAGGAAATGTTCGCAAGGTGAGCGACGGCAGATGAGCGTTCGGCATCAGCAACTGTGGAGCGAAGGCCATCGGCGCTTCTGGAACGAACGGCTTCGAGGAAGTTTTCCTGGTGGGACTTGCCGCCGTCACCGGGAAACTTGTGGGTTTTGGTTTTACCATCTTCGCCTACGGCATACATACCCCCGCGGCCGCCACGGAGCTCACCTCCTTCGCAGCGGACGACGATGCCAACGCGTATGCCATCGCGAACGGGTGACGTATTTCGTTCCGGAGCGAGCCACATATCATTGACTTCGATAATGCACGGGATGCCCGCCTGTTCATACCAAGTGGTGAGCATATTGGGGGTTTCGCCGGCGTCTTCCCAACCGAAGCGATCGCCAAAGCATTGCACGTTTTTCGGGAGTGCGGGGTCACCGAGGACCCAGCAGGCCATATCGATTTCGTGGGGCGCCTGGTTTCCGACGTCACCGTTTCCGGTATTCCAGACCCAATGCCAGTCGTAGTGGAACTTGGGGCGAAGCATCGGTTCGTCCTGGCAAGGACCGAGCCAGAGGTCATAGTCAACGGTAGTAGGGGGCTTGAGGGCGGTGTCCTGTTTTCCGATGCTTGAGCGATTGCGCATGCATACCGCTTGAACGCCGAGGATTTTGCCCAAATTCCCTTCTTGCACAAATTGGATACCCTCCTGCGGGCCGGGGTCGGATCGATTTTGGAATCCCGCGGCGATGATCTGGTCGTACTTCTTCTCGGCGGCGACGAGTTGTTGCCCTTCCCACATACTGTGGCTCACGGGTTTTTCGATGTAGACATCCTTGCCTGCCTGCATGGCTTCAATGGCTTGGAGGGAGTGCCAATAGTTGGGGGAGCAGATGACGACGGCATCGACATCGTCGCGTTCGAGCACTTTGCGATAATCCTGTTCGCGAGCGGCTTTGCTGAGATCGACGTCTTTCTTTCGTGCTCTCTCGACGAGAGAGTCCATTTGGGCGGTATCGGGATCGCAGAGCACCGTGACTGCCGAGTCTTTTGCTGAAGCGAACTGGGTGGAAAGGACGCCGGCTCTTCCGCCGCAGCCGAGGATGGCAATGCGGACTGTATTGTTAGCTCCGAGCACACTTGAGCGACCGGCCACAGAAAGGGAGATGGCAGCGAACCCGGAGGTGCGAATGAATTTGCGGCGGCTGAGATGGGCTAGGTTCTTGTTCATTTTGGTAGCGACTCTTGAGGATTGATTGATGGGTTGATTTGAATAAGGCAGAATCTGCGACGGGCAGGATCAGGACCAGAGATTGTCCCCGTATTCCCAGCCTTTGAGAACGGGTTCCTTAACGAAGGCGTTGAGCTCTGGACGATTCGTGATCTTCATGGCATCGGCGTCCCATTCGACTTTGCCACCGAAGCGCATTGCGAGCACACCGAGGAGGTGGGTTTCCGTGAACGGAGATGCGTAGTCGAAGTTTGAGCCGGGTTCCGGGCCTTCGCCTTTGATCGCGGCGATCCATTCGCCCACGGGTCCGTCTGCCTTGATCCTGGCGTATTTCTCTTCCGGGAAGCCCGACTCCTTGAAATCGATCATGTCTTGTTTGCTCGAGAGGCGGGGATTATTGGAGCGTTGATCGAGGTAGGCTGTCTTTTGGTCTCCGATAAAGAAACTGCCGGCATTGGGAATATTACCCCAGCCCCAGTCTGTGGGGGCTTCAGGTTTTTTGCCGCCATTGTGCCAGTAGAGAGTGCAGGGTTCTTTGGATCCTCGTTTTTCGAACTCCCACTTCACGACGCTTGATTCGGCGGCAACGCCTTCCGGGATATCGGATTGCTCGAGAAGTTCGGCGGACACCGGGTTGTAGAGATCGAGAATCCAGACGGGGCCATCTCCGATGTGAGGAAACCAGTCTCCGAGGATCCCGCTGCCGAATTCGTAGTAGCCGCGCCAGGTGAGTGGGTGAAAGAGTTCGTTGTAGGGCAGCTCGGTTACGACTGGTCCGACCCACAGGTCCCAGTCAATATGCGCAGGAACTTCCATTGCGTCGGGTGGGAATTTTTCGGGCATGGAGAAGTATCGACTCGAATACTCTGGGCCTTTGTGCCAAGTGTGGACCTCTTTCACCTGACCGAGCACGTCGGCATCATACCATTCGCGGAGGCTCCGAATCCCGTCGTAGGTGTGTCCTTGGTTACCCATGACGGTGGTGACACCGTACTTGTCTTTTGCTTTTTTGAGGGTTCGGGCTTGCCAAATATTGTGGGTGAGAGGTTTTTGGGTGAAGACATGCTTGCCGCGCTGCATGGCTTCCATGGTTGCCGCAAAATGGGTGTGATCGGGAGTGTTGATACAAACGGCATCAATTTGGTCCCCCATTTTGTCGAGCATCACGCGGAAATCTTTGAAGCGGGCTGCTTTTTCCAGATGTGGAAAATTTGAGGCATGCTCATCGAATTTTGTTTCGTCGATATCGCAAAGGGCAACGGTGTTTTCGCCTTTGCTCGGACCGTAGGCCATTTTGGCGATGCCTCCCGCTCCGACGTGGGCGATATTCAGCTTAGTATTTGCGGCGGCGCCTGCTTTCCCGATAAAGAACCCTGGGAGCGCGGAAGAGGCAGCGACGGCAGCCGTTTGTTTGATGAATGTTCTTCTTGAAGTGTTTTTCATAGTGAGTGACTCATGGTTGGGATCCTGAAAAGGGAGGCTTCATGCGACAAGGGTTGGCGGCTGTCGGGTGGCATCGCGCGGTCTCCGGTGATGTGTGGATGGGCGCTGTGCGGCGAGGCCATGTTAACGCGATTGATGGGGGTGATATTTCAGAGGCTTCAGCGGATGCGGAGGGAGGCGTTCTCCGAAGACGCCGTTGGTTTAAATTAGCATGTTCTTCAAGGTAAAAAAGGCCAAACCCTAGGTGAGTTTGGTGAGTTTTTTTGGTTTTCGGAGAAGAGTGTTCGCCGATTGATTCTGGGATTTTCGATACATTTGTGGGCATATGGGAGGATTTTGCGGGACGGGAGGAGGGAAGCAGGGGCACCACGAAAAATTCAGGAATGATTGCGACCGGGGGTGGGGAAAGGGCGTTTCTGCGTTAATTTTAGGGAGGAAACCATTTTACAACCCCTCCTATCAAGGGCTATCAAAGCGGGATAGCTTATGACAGAAAACTCCGCAGAAGACAGTGTATCATCGGGGACCGGTTCGGATATTGGCCCTATTTTGGGATTTTTAGTTCTCCGGTTGTGGCTCGGTATTCGTGCCGTGGTAACGGGGATTGAGAAATTCGCCGGGCAGAAGGCCAGTGAAGTGGCGGTCGAGGTAGACGGCGAAGCGAACGATTACGGGTTGACCGCCAGCGATTCCGAGAAAGTCTATGGGTTTGGCAATTACAATGGGGTGCCCGAGGCTCTATATGAGCAGTTGGAAGCGGAGCCATTGATACCGGGTTTTGCACTTAAACTATATGATATCGCGTTGGGACCGCTCCTGATTATTACGGGATTGACGCTATTATTGGGAATTGCGTCGCGAATCTCACTTTTTGTGATGGGGGTGATTTACAGCAGTC
The DNA here is from genome assembly GCA_039182965.1 of Verrucomicrobiota bacterium. Classification (GTDB taxonomy): domain Bacteria; phylum Verrucomicrobiota; class Verrucomicrobiia; order Verrucomicrobiales; family DEV007; genus JBCDBW01. The sequence goes on along the minus strand of JBCDBW010000014.1, from coordinate 33,448 downwards.
TCACGGTGGGCCTTATTTTACTGAAACAGGATGGCGGGATTGCATGGTTGGCGATCCATGTTCTTTTGGTATCCGTAGCGTTATTTTATGTTCAATACAATCGCTGCCAAATTTTCGCCAAGAAACTGTAGTTAGTGAGAACCTCAAAAAGGAAGTGTCATGAGTGAGCAGAACAAGATCAAGCGACGTGATTTTTTAAGGACGGGATCCGTTGCGGGTGCTGGGCTAGTGCTGGGTGCGCCGGCGATACTGAGTGCGGAAGCGAAGAATGCTCCATCTGACGAATTGCGAGTGGGTTTTATCGGATGCGGGAAGCAGCATGAGGTGCTTTTTGATGCGATGAAGGATATCCCGGGGCTGCGCTATGTGGCGGTGTGCGACATCATGAAGACGCGCTTAGGAGGCTCGGCTTCCCGCATCAAGAGCCTTTTCGGCAACCTGCCGGAGCGTTATTTCGATGCTGAGGAGATGCTGTCGAAGGAAGAGCTCGATGCCGTTTTTGTGGCGACTCCCGATTTTTGGCATGCCCCTCATACGGTGATGGCGCTTGAGGCGGGCTGCAATGTGTATTGTGAGAAGATGATGTCGAACACGCTGGAAGGGGCGCGTTCGATGGTGAAAGCCGTGGACGATACGGGCAAGCTATTGCAGATCGGCCACCAGCGACGGAGCAACCCGAGGTATCTTTTCACGCTTGATTATTTGATCAACGGCGAAAAGATTTGCGGCCAGATCGTCAACATAAACGGGCAGTGGAACCGGGCGGTTGGTTCGTCGCAAGACATCAGTGTGAAGGAGTCGATCTTACCTGACGAAGAGACGCTTCTGAAATACAAGTTTGACGAAGGGGTTGAAGGGAAGCTTTCCCTCGCGGAGCTGCGACATCGTTTTTTGAACTGGCGCACTTACAAGGCATTGTCGGGTGGGCCGATCTCGGATCTTGGTGCTCACCAGATCGATATTTTCAACTGGTTTCTCGATGCCCAGCCGAAATCCGTCATGGCGTCAGGCGGGCGCAACTTCTTCAAGGACCGGGAGCACTTTGACAATGTGATGTGTGTTTTTGAATATGACACTCCTGCCGGCGGGGCCCGTGCGTTCTACCAGGTGCTGACCACTACGAGTGCCGGTGGCGGATATTTTGAATCGTTTATGGGGACGGAGGGGACGATCGAGATCTCAGAGCGGGCCGCATACACGAACATTTATCGTGAGTCGGGTGCGGAGCGGAATTGGGATGAACTGGTGCAGCGCGGGATTCTGAAGAAAGTGGCTGCGGGTGAAGCGGCGGGTGGTGCGGATGCGGTGGCGGCTTACGAGTCTGCTCCTCCAGACAAGTTCGAGCTTCCAGGCGGTTTGAGTAAGGCTCCGCACCAGCCTCACATCGAAAATTTTGTTGCGTCGATTCGGGGCGATGCAACACTCACATGTGACGGGCGACACGCGCTCGAGTCAGAGGCGCCCATTTACTGGGTTAATCCGGCTGCTGAGAATCAGGAAATCATTCACTTCACCGACAAGCATCTCCACGTATGAAATTGTTAGTAAAAAGAGAAAGAATTGGCACCGCGGTTGCGGCGGTTGTTTTATTTGGAACGGCAGCTGTGTTTACGGGCTGTGGCGGTGGTGGCGACGACGCGAGCGAAGGGAGTGCTTCAGAGGAGAGCAGTGGTTCCGCGGGCGGTGGCGATACTGCCGAAGCGCCGTCGGGTGGGGGAGGGGGTAGTATGGTTCTGACCACGGACATTCCTCCGCAGAAGATTGAGGGGACGCCGAAAGCCATCAAGGTGCCGGTGTTAGAGCCCGCGCCGAAGGAGGCTCCCAAGCTGGCGGTTCCGGAAGGGACCGTGCTTCTCTCAAAGGGGAAACCGGTAACGAGCAGCGATGACTTTCCGATTATTGGCGAGGTTGAATTGATCACCGACGGTGACAAGGATGCGGGGGAAGGGTATTTTGTAGAATTGATGGACGGTCTGCAGTGGGTGCAGGTTGACCTGGAAGAGAGTGCAGATATCTATGCGATTTGGATTTGGCATTTTCACAGTCAAGCGCGGGCCTATCACGATGTGGTCGTGCAGATTTCCGATGATCCTGAATTCGGTTCAGGGGTGACGACTCTATTCAACAACGATTACGATGAGTCGACGGAGTTCGGAAAGGGGGGAGACAAGCCTTACGTCGAAACGCGTTTTGGGAAAGTGATCGACGCGAAGGGGACGAAGGGGCGCTACGTGCGGCTTTACAGTGCCGGCAATACCTCGAACAGTGCCAACCACTACATTGAGGTGGAGGTATATGGCAAGCCGGCGGCGTAGTTCATATCTTGCCAGCTCGCAGTCGGCGGCGTAGTTTTACGAGGCTCCAGAGCATTGGGATTGCGTCGCGAAGTGGGGAAACCGTTCCTCCAGGTTTCTCGATCCAGTTAACGGGGATTTCCACGAGCTTGACGCCTGAATCGGCCAAAGCGAGGAGGAGTTCGGAATCGAAGAGAAGTCCTGGTTCTATGAGGATCGGCTCGATCGCGCGATAGTTCTCACTGTGAATGCACTTGGCTCCGCACTGGGTATCGATCACAGGGAGGTCGAGTGCCATTTGAATCAGCAGACCCATAATTTTGTGTGAGAGGCGTCGGAAAGCAGTCTGGGTGACCTTTGTTTCCGGCGATTCCCGGCGGGAGCCAATGATGGCGTTTCCCTTTCCGGCCTGCTGGGCTTCTTTTAATAGGGTCACAAACGTTTCTCCATCGACGCTGCCATCGGCGTCGATAAAACAGAGCCATTCATCTTCGTGGCTGCTTCTCCAGACTTGGTGAATGATCCCTCCCTTTCCGAGGTGCCGCCCAGGCGAGAAGACTTCCACCTTCGGATAGACGGCTTGCAATTGCTGGCACAAGCGGTTCAACTTTTCGACTTCAGTCCGTCCGGAGCCATCATCGGCCATTACCCAGCGGATGTTCATCTTTGCATCTGCGAGGGTGCGGGCCAAGGCGGGGCCGAAGACCGCCAAACGGTCTGCATCGCGATAGCTGGGAGTGACAAGCAGTGATTGGCGCGCCATAAAAGGGTGTATTAGACTACCGGAACTTGCCGACCCGCAATCAAATCCCTGTCTATGAGTCATTTTTATCTGCCTTTGGCTATCCGGTATCTTATCTTGATTGTCGGGGCGGCGGCGATTGTGGGAGCGGCCGGCTGGTTGCGGTTCTCGGACTTGGACAGAGACCCTTTCCATGCGGATGAAGCGGCGACAGGGGGGCAGGCTTTGGCTTATCGTCTGGAGTCCGCGGGTTCTGGCTATGAGTTTGATCCCAAACATCGCCATGGCCCGCTGCTGACGGCATTGGCTGAGCCTTGGGCGAGGGCGAAGGGGGAGAACAGTTGGGAACTATTGAAAGAGGAGACGTTGAGGGAAGTAGTCGCGGCGTGCGGGTTGCTTGCGGCGTTGGGAGCGATTGCGCTGGGGATGGGATGGTTTCGGGCGCTGATTGCGGCGGGTTTGGCGGGGACCTCGCCGTTGCTCGTTTATTACTCTCGAATCTTCATTCACGAACCGATGTTCTTGTTTTTTGCGATTCCTGCTTTGGCGGGATGGATTTTTATATTGCGAGGGCAGCGACAGTGGGTTGGGGCGTGTTTATTGGGGATTGGGGTTGGAACCATGGCGGCGACGCGGGAGACCGTGGTTGTGAGTCTTTTTGCCTGGGGGATAGCGGGAGTGATTTTTGCTTGGCGCCGGTTCAGCGGGAATCCTTCTCATGGAGGCGGGAGGGGAAGGGTGCGCGCTATCGCAGCGGCTGCGGTGGCGGACTATTGGCGTCCATTGGTCGTTAGTGCTTTTCTGGCGCTGCTAATGATCTTTTGGTTTTACACGGACTATGGGGAGCGACCGGCCGGATTTCTGGACTTCTTTGCGACCTATTTTGAGTATGAGACGGGCGAGGGGCATGGGAAGCCCTTTGCCTATTTTCTCCACCTCTTGTTGTGGCCGAAAGAGATTTTGGGGTATTGGTGGACGGAGGCGGGAGTGTTTCTTCTCGCTCTGTGCGTTTACTTGGATCGGCGCAAGGATACGACGGCGGCGACGGGCCGATTTTTATTGGAGGCGGGCGTGCTGCACTTATTGATTTTTTCGCTGATTTCTTACAAGACGCCTTGGTTGGCTTGTCTAGGGTGGTTGCATTTGTGTTTTGCAGGGGGTTATGGCGGAGTTGCTCTGCTGCGTTGTTTTGTCGGCATCGGTCGACTTGGTTTTGCGGTGGGCATTACCGTCATTGTATTGTGGCAGGGCGTGCAGGCGAAGCGTGCTGTTTTTCGTCTTTATGGGGAGGGGCGCAATCCGTATTCCTATGTGTCAACGAGTCGGGATGTGGTGGATTTGGCATCGTGGCTCAATCGGCTTCGAAGCGTATTGCCTGATACGGAGGGTGAGCCGATTTTGGTAGTTGGGGAGGAGTATTGGCCGTTGCCTTGGTATTTGCGGGAGGCGGGTCCCGCGGGATACTGGGAGGCGGTACCAGAGGGCGCGAGCGAAGTTCCGGTTGTGATCTTGATGCCGACTGTTTTTGACGGGGGATCGGCGTTATTGCTGGAGACGCACACCTTTATTCCTCGAGGTTTACGCAATGAGTATCCGATGATGGTAGGCATTCGCAACGACCTTTGGGAAGCCTATCAGGCGCAATGAATTCGGTTGATTCAAAAAAACTTCCACCCGTGCATTCCTTTGATGTTGAGGGAATGAATACACTTTTCACGATTCGGATTCGTCATGCCGACGTGGATGAGGCGCGGCAGTGGGCGGGCAATTGCTTTCGGCAGCTTGAGGCATTGGAGGGTCAGTTGAGCCGTTATCGTCCGGATAGTGACGTGAGTCGGATCAACTTGCTAGACACGGGTGAATCGATGTTGCTTGCGGACGCGACCTATCGCTGTTTGCAACAAGCGTTGGCGGCGACCTTGCTAACGGAGGGGCTTTTCGATGTGACGTTGGGGGCGCAAACGCGCGATGAGGAGGTGGGTGGATCGGGACCGCCGAGAGGAGTGCTCACGCTTTCGCCGGACCGGTCGGAAATCGTGTGTGAGGAAAAGGGAAGGGAGATTGATCTGGGGGGAATTGGAAAGGGTTTTGCCCTTGATGAGATGGCTAGAACCTTGCGTGATCTGGATGCAGCCAGTGCGCTGCTCAGTTGCGGGGCGAGCACACATCTTGCCTTGGGGTCTGATTCTTGGGCGATGGATCTTCGGGGTGACGGTCAGTGTGAGCGGATTGAGCTGAGCCGGCAGGCTCTCAGCGCGAGTGGGCTGGGTGAGCAAGCGGCCCATGTAGTGCATCCAGATACTGGTCGTGCACCGGAATACTGTTTTCGCAGGGTATGGGCAGTCGCCGCGAATGCGGCATTGGCGGACGCTCTTTCCACCGCTTGTCTCATTATGAATGAGGAGGAACTGGCTGGCTTTTCCGCCTCATTGCGGGATCAGGGCGTATTGCTCTACTGGGAACGTTCGACTGATGGAAAGGTTCGGAAGCTCTAGATCCCAACTCATAGATCCTGCACGGCCCCGCCGGAGGAAAGAGAAAGGTTTGAGTTTGCGACTTCGTCGTGTGTAATAGAGGTGTCCCTTTGGGCGATAAGTCTATTGGCCTCAGGCGGCGTTGTGTCTCGGTCACGGGTCTCGACCCGCTCCCTCGTCGCGCCTTTCATGATGCCAAAGTCCTTTATTACGGAGCCATCCATGATTTATGAGATGGGATCGAGAACTTTCAGGGGGAACGTGTGTCGAATCGCGATCAGCGGCCCGAAAAACGGCATGGGTTTGTGTCGTTTCCGCGCAGGAACTTGATTTTTCGAGCTTCCGGCACTTGGGAACATCAATCAATCCCATATCTTGAATAGACAAGGAGCTCATTTAGACCAACAATTCATGCTCCATATCGAACCAAACCTCATGAAAGCAAAACCAAGCAACACCCACTCTTTGATTACTCGCCGTAGATTTATTGCCACCAGCGTTGCTGCGGGAGCGGGCAGTGTCGTGGGATTTCCCTCAATTTTAAGCGCGGAGGCGAAGGGGGGCAAACTTCGCGTGGCCTTCATTGGTGTCGGGGGTATCAACAAGCGTCACATCACGGATGTGGCGTCTCATGGTGATATCTGTGCGGCTTACTGCGACGTGGACACCGCGCGTTGGGAGAATATTCCGAGTACGATTGCCGAACTTGAATCGGAAGAGGGTAATCCTGCATTGGCAAAATTCTGGAAGGATGCCAAGGGGTATCAGGATTACCGGGAGATGTTTGAGAAAGAGGCCGACAATTTTGATGCGGTGATGATTGGGACGCCGGATCACACTCATTATCCGGCGACGGTGATGGCACTTAATCATGGCAAGCATGTGTTCACGCAGAAGCCTTTGACGCACACGGTTTGGGAAGCGCGGCAACTTGCCGATGCGACGGACAAGTATCAGCTTGCGACGCAGATGGGGAATCAAGGGCATGCCAACGAAGGCAATCGGACCATTGCTGCATTTGTTCAGGGAGGTCATCTCGGCGATATCACGGAGATTCATTGCTTTACCAATCGGCCGATTTGGCCTCAGGGTTTTGTCAGTCCTGAAGGGGGCGACCCTGTTCCGGAATCGCTCGATTGGGATAGCTGGCTTGGGTGTGCGCCGGACCGTCCGTTCGTGGGCGAGCATGATCTCGGTGCCACGAAGAAGCCGAAGCGGAAGCACAAAGGAGCGATCCACGCCTTTAATTGGCGTGGCTGGCTTGATTACGGCGGAGGGGCGTTGGCGGACATGGCTTGTCACACCATGGACTCAATTTTTATGTCTCTTGATCCTGGATTCCCCACGCATGTGGAAGCGATCAACGTTGATACTTTGACTGATGACGCGTTTCCGAGCGGTTCGACGTTGAAGTGGACCTTTGGTCCGAAGGGGGATCGGCCTGGTTTTGTCGTCTACTGGTATGACGGGACGGACAACGAATACGTTGATGAGAATGGGGAGAAGCGGCGTCATCCGCGTCTTGAAGAGTTGGCGGAGGGTCATGAGCTCACCACCTCGGGCAACATTTATGTGGGCACCAAGCATAAGCTGCTTGTTTCGGGTGATTACGGGGACTCGAGCCGCGTGATTCCGGACACGGCGTATCGTGAGCTGGCGCAGGCGCTCAAAGACGCGACGGGCAGTCATCAGCCGGCGCGGGTGATGGAGCCATCGATCGGGCATCATACCGAGTGGCGGGAAGCGGCGATTGGGAATGAGGCCTATGATTATCCTGGTTCGAATTTCAAGTATGCGGGTCCGTTTACCGAGACGGTGCAGTTGGGTAATGTGTGTCTCAACTTCCCTGGGGAGAGTTTAGCTTGGGACGGTCCGAATCTTCGTTTCACCAACAATGATGCTGCGAATGAGCTGATCACGAAGGGATATCGCGAAGGCTGGGATTTCAAGCTGGACAAAGCCTAGTCCGGAGCGGTGAGGCCTTTCAGCACGCCATGAAGCTTCAACGTATTGGAATTCTTTTCGTTTTGCCTGCGGCGGCATTGTTTCTTTCCGCCTGCGGGGGGAGTGAGCAAGAGTCGACCGATGCCGACAAGGAGGCGCCTGCCTCTGAGGCCGATGCGGGGCCCGCGACGATCGATGAAGCGATTGCGCGGGGCAATATTGAGGTGGTAAAGGCAATCCTTGCGAAGAATCCTGCGGCGGCGAGCGTGGGAGCGCGTCCGACCTCCCCGCCGCTGCATCAGGCGATCTTGCGTCAGAAAGGTGATATTGCGCTTGTTCTGGTGGAGGCCGGAGCGGACGTCAACGCCGTGGACTCTAGTGATCGCAGCCCCTTGCATCTCTGTGTCGAGCGTGATTTGGCGGAACTGGTTGCGCCGCTGGTGGAGGCGGGGGCTTCGCCCAACGCACAGGATCCTGCGGGGTGGACTCCGCTTCATCTTGCCGGGGCGAAGGATCGGGTGGGTGTCGCCGCGGCGTTACTGGAGAACGGGGCTGACATCGATGTGCGGAGCAACCTGGGAGGGACACCGCTTCACGAAGCGGCGGCGAGTGGGAGCAAAGAGATCGTGCAGCTTTTTTTGGATGCGGGCGTGGATGTATCCGTGGTTGCGGAAGGCGGGACGGCGTTGGACATTGCCAAGGAATTTGAAAATGGGGCGGCGATCGAGCTGCTGAGCGGTTCGAATTCTTAGCCCCGGGGACCCTGGCGGGGATGATACGGCGGCATGGAGGGATCCGTTCGGGTGATCTTTTGTTGCTTTGGAGGCGTGGATAGAACTAGGTTTGGGGTCATGAAGAAGACAACCCGCCGCCAGTTCATGAGTACGGCCTCGGCAGCCGTTGCTGCTTCCGCTTTACCGCGATTCTCGATTGCTTCGACGGACCAGGCATCGAAGATCAATGTGGCGCTCGTTGGTATTGGAGGGATGGGTCGATATGCCGTGGGCGAAGCGGTGGAGGAGAATCTTGTGGCGTTGTGCGATGTCGATGAAGAGCGCGGAGGAGCGGCTTTTCGGGAGCATCCGCAGGTTCCGCGATTCAAGGACTTTCGCGTGATGTTGGACAAGATGGGGAACGACATTGATGCGGTGGCGATTTCGACCCCTGATCACACTCACTTTGCGCCGGCGATGGCGGCGATGGAATTGGGGAAGCATGTATTCATTCAGAAGCCGTTGGCGCACAACATCTGGGAAGTGCGGACCCTTCAGAAAGCGGCAAAGCAATACGGTGTCATTTCTCAAATGGGTAACCAGGGACATACTTTTGACGGCATGCTTCGCATTAAGGAGTGGGTGGATGCGGGGGTGATTGGTGATGTGACGGAAGTGATCACGTGGACGAATCGGCCGAATCCGCCGTGGTTTATTCCGCCGGACACGTTTCCGCCGCCGCCGTCACCTGTTCCGGCGACGTTAGACTGGGATCTTTGGCAGGGGCCCGTGGCGGCGAGACCGTTTAGTGATGCTTATGCGCCGGTGCGGTGGCGTGGTTGGTGGGATTATGGTTGCGGGTCGCTTGGTGATATTGGCTGCCACACCTTTGATGCGCCTTTTTGGGTTCTTGACCTTGGCTTGCCGACAAAAGTGGAAGTGGAGCAAGACGCGCCTCCGGGCGAAGGTTTTATCCCGATGAGTTCGGTGGTGACCTACCATTTCCCTGCGCGTGGTGACAAGCCGCCGGTTACGATGAAGTGGTTTGAAAAGGGGCGAGACGTTCCGGTCCCGAAGCGCTGGGATTCGAAGATACCGCTATCGGAGAAGGGGGGGATGTATATGGAAGGGAGCAAGGAGACCTTGTATCACGCCGATATGCGCCCGACCTCTCCGAGGCTGACTCCGGATGACCGGTTCAATGACTTGAAGGCGGCTTTAAATGAGATCGATCGCATGGAGAACCAAGGCAAGGGTGGTCCTATCAAGGAATGGTTTCGGGCAATCAAAGGAGAAGGTCCGGCACCGGGTTCGAACTTTGACTATGCGGGGCCTCTTACGGAAGTGGTGCTCCTTGGGGCGATGGCCCAGCGAACGGGGAAGACCATCGAGTGGGATGCTGAGACCATGAGTGTGAAGGGGCAGCCGGAATTGGATGTGATCATCAAGGAACCGGTGCGTGAAGGCTGGGCCTACGGAGAGAGCCTCACTTAGCGACTGAAATCGGCCGAAGTTTTAGGTAAACGCAAGCCTTCGTTTTTTGTCGGTTTTTCCGATACCGGGATTGAAGGTATTGGTGGGGTCCAGGGAATCGTAGAATTCTCTGAGAGTCGTATCGGCGCTGTACATATGGCCAACGTTGTGTTCGGCGGGGTATTTAGCGCCTTTGGCCTCGAGGTGTTCGAGCATCGTCTTCTTGATGGCCTCGATATCGGTCCCCTTTTTGAATATATAATCCTGGTGGAAGACGTGGCACATGAAGTGGCCGTAGTAGAGAGCAAGATCGAGGTGTTCAGCGACTTCGGGAGGCAATTGCTCCACCCATTCCGTGTCGTTTCCCAAGAGGGCGATATCGAGGGCGAGGACTTCCTCAGTGGTCTTTTGGTGGATGGTTTGGTATCGGATCGCAGCTCCGGCGGCGGCAAAGCGGTGAAGAAGCGCGGCTTCCTGCTCCGTCTCATCGCATTCGAAATAGCCGACTCCTTCGAGGTGCCCCCATGTTTGTGAGAGGTATTGCCGGGCTTCTTTGATACCGCGGTCGCTCATGCTGAGAATGAGATAGTATTCGAATTGATCGCGAAACTGGAGGAGTCGTTTGGGGAGGTGTTGTGGGAAGAGTCGGCTGAGGTGGTAGAGGACGAGATCGGGGAGGAACTTGGGGAGGAAGGGGACTTTGTTGAGGAGATATTCGGCGTTTGATTTGAAGGCGTATGCCTTGGGAAGACGTTCGGTTCCGAGATGTTTGATCGAGAGGAAGACATCTTTGCCGTATCGAGCGGCGACGTCGAAGATTCCACGGTTCATGTATTCGCACATATCCGGCAACTCTTCGAAATTATCCAAGATGTGTTTCCTGAGGCTCACAAAGTGCTTGGTATCGTTGCTTCCCAAGAAGAAGACCTGTTTACGTTCGGGCACGGGGTAGGTGTCGACGCGGACGGCAAATGCGGCGACTTTTCCGGCGCTTCCGCTGACCTCGAAGAGGCGTTCGGGGTCGGCATTGAATCGGTTGGGCACGCCCGCGTTCAGGTTACGGATTCGATCGCCGTAGCCGCGGTCTGAGGCGAGTTTGTCGTGGCCTTCGAGGTCTTTGTCGGGGATGTCGCCCTTCTCGAGGCGTGAGAAGATTTCCTCTGGGGTGTCGCCGAGATTTTTGATGCCGAGGTGATTGACGAGGTGGAGTTTGCCTTTTTCATCGACTTGGGCGAAGAGGGCAAGCTCTGTGTAGGAGGATCCGCGTTTGCAAAGGGCGCCGCCGGCGTTGTTCGCGATCCCGCCAACGATCGTGGCTCCGATCGTGGTGGAGCCGATAACGGAATGGGGGGCGCGATGGATTGGTTTCAGGATCTGCTCCAACTCGTGAAGGGTGGAGCCGGGAAGCGCGAGCACTTGCTTCCCGCCGTTGAGAAGGATGATCTTCTTGATGCGAGTGATATTGATGATGATGACGGGTCGGTCGTAATCGAAGCCGCTGGGGCAGGACCCTTCGGTGAGCCCTGTTTTTGTGGCTTGCATGATGATGGCACAATTGTTGTCCACGCAGGTTTGGAGGACGCGCCATTGTTCAAGGAGGTTAGCGGGGAAGACAACGGCGGCGGCACCTCCGAAGCCGGAGCGAAAACCGGATCGGTAGTAGGCGGTTGTCCGGTCTTTTGTCAGGACGTGTTTTTGTCCGACGATTTTGTTTAGTGCGGAAATGAGTTGGTTGGTTGCCATCGATGCGGCGGGGAGATCTGTGGTTGAGGCCTTGATCGGATTCTGGTCGAAGGTGAGGGCTGATTCAAGCCATGTAAGGTGCTGCCGATGGGGTGCTCTAGCCTGCGGGGGAAGGCGTTTCAATTTGGCGCCAGGCCACTTAGGGGGCGTGATCGGACATGAGGTAAGCGAAAAGGTTGAGGGCTTGCTCGTTGGAGAGTGGGGAGAGCAGCCCTTCGGGCATGAGCGACAGCTCGGATGTTTCCAGGTGTGCGATATCGTCGCGACGCAGCGTGACTTCCTCGCCGATCGTTTGGAGGCGAATCTCCCCGTCGTCTTCTCCGGCGATCGATCCGGAGAGCACACGGCCGTCTTTGAGAGTGGCGACCGTGAGGCGATAATTTTCGGCGAGGGACGCACCCGGGTCGATAATGTTTTCGAGGAGGTAGTTCACATTGCGGCGATCGGAGCCGGTGAGTTCCGGGCCGATGGCGCCGCCTTCATCGTATAACTTATGGCAGGAGCTACAGAGCGATTGGAAGAGGAGTCGGCCCTGCTGGGTGTCGGCGTTGTCGAGCGCATCGCCGGTCATCAGTTTTCGATATTTTTCAAAGAGACCGGATTTGTTGCCGGTGAGAGCGGGGTGATCGGGCCAAATTGATTGGAGGCGTTTGCTGACTTTCGGGGCACCGAGGTTTCGCAACTGGCGGATTTGGGCGGCGCTTACTCTGGAACTTGGAATGTCGCCTTCTTTTATGGCATCGAGCAAGGTGTCGGCGGAGTCGGGGCGGCTGGCCAGCGTGTTGACTGCCTGAATCTGAGCGGGCTCGCGCATGGTGTCGTAGCGATCGATGAGGAGTTGGGCAATGGAAGGGTCATCATAGCGTTCCAGGCCGCGAATGGCAGCGTCTGCGAGATCGCGATCGTCGACCATCACCCGGAGCAGCTTGAGGGTTTGAGGGTCACGACCTTTTGCGAGGGCGTTGATGGCATTTCGCCGGGCTTCGAAGTCGACGTTTTTGTCGCGGATGAGATCGCGAATTTCGTCGGCGGCGCGGCCATCGCCGAATACGAGCGAGAGTTCATTCGTTCGTTGTGTGATTTGGGGAATCTTGGACTGGGTGAGATGGGCAGCGGTTTTCGTCCAATCGCGTGGCGCGGAGGCTTTGGTCCTCCCGCGGAGCGCCTCGGTCATGCCGGTAAGCATGGCGAGGGTATCGATTGACTGGTCTGATTGGAGGAGCTTGGTGAGCTGATTGAGTGCCTCGGGCTGCGTGTCGATTTCAGACGTGAGGCGTCGGGCGATGAAGCGGGGCAATCTCGGGAAGGGAGTCGTGGAGGCGAGGGCAAGCGCGCGGTTTGGGTTGGTGGTGACGGCGCTCTCGACCCCATACCAAAGCATGAGGGGATACACGGGGTCGCCGACGAACTCCTTTCGTTGTGCGAGGGCTTCGGCAATAGGCCAGCGCTCGGGGGGATCGAGCTTTTGCAGTGCGGAGGCGAGGTGCAGGAGGACGAGGCCGGAGGGATCAGTTTGGGCGAGATGTGTGAACGGCGTCTTTGTCGTTTGATTCGGGGTGCCTTGATCGGTGAGCAGTCGAATGGCCCAGACGCGGACGTGTTCTTCCGGGTGATTGAGGAGGGATATCAGCCAATCTCCGGACGCACCGCCGGTGACATTCAGCGCCCAGAGGGCTCGCAATTTCTTCCGAACATCTTGTTCCGTCTGGAATTGTTCATTCAGGATGGAATGGGTGGCGGCCATCTCACGTCCCGCGATGGCTCGTTCGTGGAGCGCGAGTCTGGCTTGTCGAACGAACCACTCGTTTTCGGCCGTTTGCAGGGAAGCCAGGGTTGTGGAATTGAGAGATCTGAGTCCCAGTGGGTGTGGTGTGACGGGGGTTTGGTAAGTAATCTTGTAGATGCGGCCGGAGGTGCGGTGGACGCCATCGTTGTCGTGGCATTCACCGGTATCGGACCAGTCGGCCACATAGACTCCGCCGTCGGGTCCGTAGAGGAGTTCGGTGCCGCGGAACCATGGATCCCCGGCGAACATGAAATCGGGTGCATGTTTGCCGACGTAACCGGCACCTTCGCGAACGAGAAGCTCGTGATTGATGCGGCGGCCGTGGAGGTTGAGTGTAAAGAGGCCGTTGCGGTAATCGGCGGGCCAATTGTCGCCGAGATAGATCATCATGCCGCAGTGAGCATGCCCTCCGCCGGCGGCGTCGCTTGTGTCGGTGATCCCGAGCTTTCGCACGTCGGACCATTTTTCGTTGGTGTCCCAGTGATAGTGGTCAGCGGTCTGAGGGATCAGCTCGTAGAGATGTGGCGTGAAGTCATCGCCGAACATGCGTTCGAAATGGGCGCCGGGGGGGGCGTGCCAGAGGTGTCCGATGACCGTGTTGATGAAGAACAGTTGACCGTGATCGTCCCAATCGTGTCCCCAGGGATTGGTCGTTCCGTGGGCAACGGGTTCGAAAATGTGATTGGTTGGATGGAAGCGCCAGATGCCGCAGTGCATGCGAGTGCGATCGTCGGTATTTGAACCAGGAGGGCCGACATATGACGTTGCAGTGATGCCGTGTCGACCGTAGAGCCAGCCGTCGGGTCCCCAGCGGAGGCCATTGACGATGTTGTGGCGGGCGCGATCGTTATTCCAGCCGGTGAGCATCACCTCTGGTGGGCCATCCGGCACGTCGTCACGATCGTGATCGGGGATAAAGAGGAGGTCAGGTGCTGCGAGCACCCACACGCCATCGAAGCCTATTTCGACGCTGGTAATCTGTTTGCCCTGGTCCCAGAAAACGGTGCGTTTATCATGGCGACCATCGCTGTTGGTGTCTTCGAGAATGAGGATGCGGTCGTTGAGTTCACGGTCGAAGTTTTTCTCTCGTTCGGCGTAGGTAAAGCATTCGACGACCCAGAGGCGTCCGCGGTCGTCGGTGGCGATGGCAACGGGTTGTTGGACGTCTGGTTCCGCGGCGAAGAGTGTTGCCTTGAATCCTTCAGGGAGGCGGATGGAAGCGAGAGCTTCTTCGGGGGTAGGTGGGGCCGCTTCAGGTGGCTCGCTATTGTATGGCGTTGGGAAGTGAGACTCCGACGCCCAGAGCGATCCGGCGGCAAAGACCGAAATGATGCCGAGCAGGGAGATGGGTTTCATTGGGGTCGACTGAACGGTTGGATCGAAGTTCTCAACTTAACATAACGTAGGCGGAGCGATATCTTGGTCTAGGTTTTCTTTGGAAAGTGTCTTGGATGTTTGGTGTGCGCGTGGTGAGCGGGGAGCAAAGGGCGGTGTTTCACCTGACACTGGGAGGACGGGTTCAGGTGATGAGGTGTGCGGGAAAATCGGAGACGCGTTCGCAGGCGAGTTGTTCCATTACTTGTTGGAGCTGGGTCTTGAGCATGGTGATCGTGTGGTTCCCCCCCCGTTTTCCGAGGGCGCCGACGCCATACATGAATGAGCGGCCCATGAAGGTGAATTTAGCGCCGCTGGCGAGGGCGCAAGCGATGTCGGGGCCAGCACGAAGACCGCTATCGATCATGATTGTGGTTTCTTCGCCGAACTTTTTGGCGAGATCCGTCATTGCGACGATGGTGGATTGACCGGCATCGAGTTGGCGGCCGCCGTGGTTGGAGACGATGATGCCGTCGACGCCGGCGGCGAGCGCTTTTGCGGCATCCTCTTCATTGACGATTCCCTTGATGACGAGTTTGCCGTTCCAGCGATCGCGGAGGGCTTGTATTTTTGATTGATTGAGGCGTCCAGAGAACGTTTGGTTCATGAAGAGTCCAAGATGTTTCATCGTGAGGCCCCTGGGCATGTACGGGCTAATCGTCTTGAACTCGGGTATACCGTGCTTCAACTGTTGGAAGGACCAAGAGGGGTGGCCTATCATCTGGAGGATATTGCCCAGCGACATTTTCGGCGGGATCGACAGACCGTTTCTGATTTCTTTCGGCCGGTAGGCGAAGGAAGGTGTATCTGCAAGGATGACGAGGACATCGTATCCGGCTTCCGTGGCGCGTTTTAGAAGTTTGTCGCGCAGTTCATCTTTGGTGGGATGATAGAGTTGGAACCAAGCGTTACCTTCCGTGATTTCTGCGATTTTTTCGATACTGGCCGTGGTGACCGTGCTGAGGATGAAGGGGATATTGTTTTCGAAGGCTGCTTTGGCGAGGATTTCCGCGGCGCCGGGCCACATCAGGCCCTGAAGTCCGACGGGGGCGACGCCGAACGGGGCATCGTAGCTTTTTCCGAAGAGTTCTGTCTTCAGATTGGCTCCGGCATACTCACCGATGTAGTAGGGCTTTAGTTGAATTTCCCGAATTTCAGCCGTGTTTCGCTTGAGGTTGATTTCGGAATTGCAACCGCCTTCCAAGTATTCGAAAGCAAAGCGCGGAAGGCGACGCCGTGTTCGTTCGCGAAGGTGCTCGATGGAAGGTAGTCTGGAATCGAAGGAATCGCTCATTGGGATAGAAAGAGGACGATTAACGCAGGGGCATCCACTTGTCGATGCTATCTGCTTTGAGGATTCGCGGCGTTAGTCTTCTGCTTCCGGGTGGTTGCCTGGGGGTGTCGCTTTGCTTTTTCGGCAGCGATCCGGTCTGAGAGCATGAGGTCGACGTGCTCTTCCCAGTCTTTTTCGTGGCTGATTACCGGGGCCCCGGGGATGGCTGAGCCGGTGGGGCGTTGGGCGTTGCCACGGTGCTGGTATTCGCCGAGTTCGGTGCGGGTGTTTTCGGCAAACGCGAGCATCTCGGCCACGATCTCCGGGTGTTTGTCGGCGACATCGTTGCTTTCGCCCGGGTCACTTTCGAGGTGATAGAGGAGAGGAACTTCGAGTTGGCCGAAGGACTTGTTTTTTTCCCAAAAGGGGAGCTGTTCGACTTTGCGGGGGAGATGGAGTTTCCATTCGCCCATGCGGACGGCCTGGAGGTTTTCGCAGTTGTAGTAGTAGAAGGGTTTGGTTTCGGACCGGGAGAGTTTTTTTCCCTTGATGAGGGGCAGGAGGCTGAGGCCGTCGTAGGTGCGGTCCTCAGGCATGCGAGCTCCGGCGATTTCGCAGAGAGTGGGGAAGACGTCCATGGCGTTAGCCGGGGTATTGTGGATCCTTCCTTTTTTGATTTGAGCGGGCCAATGGACGATGAATGGAACGCGGTGGCCACCTTCGAGGGTAACGTATTTTGTGCCGCGGTATGGCAGGGCGTATTCGTTCTTAGTAGGGCCGTTGTCGGATGTGAAGATGACGAGTGTGTTCTCGGCCTGGCCGAAGTCCCTGAGGGCTTCCATCATCTCGCCGATGCCTCCGTCCATCTCTTGCATGATATCTCCGCGAACGCCGTCCTCGGACGATCCCGTGAAATTTGCTCCGGCTTTGTAGGGGGTATGGGGGTAGTTGTGGGCGTAGTAGAGGAAGAAGGGGGGATGTTCGCTTGTGTGATTCCGAATGATCTGTGTGACACGCGTGGTGTATAATTCGGTCAGGCGGTTGAGAGGAGTCTTCGCGAAGACTTCGCGGTCGCCATCGAAGAACTTCGGAGAGTGAGCGAAGTTGCAGGGCATTCCGTAATAGGTATCGAATCCCTGGGTGAGGGGGAGGAATTCGGGTTCGGTGCCGAGGTGCCATTTGCCGACCATATGGGTGGCGTAGCCTTGTTCTTTGAGGTGTTCGGCGATGGTGATTTCGTCAGGGTGGAGACCGAGGAACCAGTGGGCTCTTCGGTTTGGGTTAATGCCCATGTAGAGGCCGGCGCGCTGGGGGTATCCGCCTGTGAGGAAGGCGGCGCGGGAGGGCGTGCAGATGGAAGCGGCGGTGTGGAAGTGGGTGAAGCGGAGACCGTTTGCCGCGAGCTTGTCGATGTGGGGTGTTTTGACCTTTTTGGCGCCGTAGCAGCTGATATCTGAGTATCCGAGATCGTCGGTGAGAATGAAGATGATGTTCGGCTTCGCCGAAGCTGATCGGTTCTTCGGTTCTTCGGTCGATCGGTTGGCCGCGTTCGCGGTCGAAAGGGCGATCGCCAGAAAGAGCGCTAGAGTGAGTAGTCGCATTATTTAGAGAGGGGCTTTGGGTTTTCGACGAAGGCGGCAGGGCGGCTGTTTGCGGCGATGTCTTTTTCGAAACGCTTGATGCGGGCGTGGAGCCCGTCCGCAACGGCTTTGTTATCGGCGAGGACGTTGTTTTGTTCGCCGATATCGTTGGCGAGATTGTAGAGCTGCGCGGGCTTACCATTGGCGACGTGGAGTTTCCAGTCGCCGGAGCGGACGGCCTTGAGTGTGTTGCCGCCATGGTAGAAGAATTCGTCGTGGGGAGTCATTGCCTTGCCGCGAAGTACGGCTGAGATGTCTTTGCCGTCGATGACGCGGTCACTGGGGACCTTGGCGCCGGCGAGCCTGGCGAAGGTGGGAAGGAGGTCCATGGCGGTCATGAGCTCAGCGTTCTCGGTGCCGGCGGGGACATTTCCGGGCCAACGGATCACGGTGGCCTCGCGCATGCCGCCTTCGAAGATGCTGCCTTTTTTGCCGCGGAGCGGGCCGGCGTTGCCGATGGCGGGGCCGTTGTCGGCGGTGAAGATGACGAAGGTGTTTTCGTCGATCCCGCTGCGCTCGAGGGCGTCGAGGATTTCGCCGACGGACCAGTCGATTTCGCTGATGGCCTGACGGAAGAGTTTGTCGCGCAGTGGGTAGTCGACTGTTCCCTCGGGCTCGGCGGCGAGGCCGGCGCGGATTTCCTCGGAGATGCCTTTCATGAAGGGCGGGGCGACGTGGAGCGGTTTGTGCGGGATGGGATGGGGAACGTAGAGGAAGAAGGGGTCGTCCTTGTTCTTTTCGATGAAGGCGACGGCGCGTTCGGTGAAGTTCTTGGTGAGGTAGTCGGCGTCGGGGTCCATCTCGATGACCTCCTCTTGATCGAGGAGGGCGAGGGGCGGGAACTGGAATTTGGTCTGGCGTGGGTGGAAGGGGTGGATGTCGTGGCTAAAGGGGATGCCGTAGAATTCGTCAAAGCCCTGGCGGGTGGGGAGGAACTCGGGTTGGTCGCCGAGGTGCCACTTGCCGAACATGCCGGTTTTGTAGCCAGCGTTCTTCAGGACTTCGGCGATGGTGATTTCATCGGGGTGAAGGCCCTTGGGGTCGCCGGCGAGAAGGACGCCGAAGGACGAGCCGGTGGCCATGTCGACGCGTTTGGGATAGCAACCGGTCATGAGGGCGGCGCGTGAGGGGGTGCAAACCGGGGCCGCCACGTAGAAGCTGGTGAGCTTGGCGCCCTCGGCGGCCATCTGATCGATGCGCGGGGTGTGGACATGTTCGCCACCGAAGCAGCTGAGGTCACCGTAGCCTTGGTCGTCGGTGAAGATGACGACGAAGTTCGGGGAACGTGACGTTCCATCCGTTTGCGCCTTGGGCGCCTTCTTTTTGGCTTTGGCCTTTGTGCCTTGGAGGGTGCGGGGGCCGTCTTCGAAGAAGCGGGCGCCTTTACCGGTGACGTCGATGTCGCCGAGTTCGATTCGGGCGAGTTCGATGCGTTTTTTGAGGTGTTTGACGACTTGGGGATGTTTCTTGGCGACGTCGTTCGTTTCGCCGGGATCGGCATCGAGGTTGTAGAGTTGGTAGTCGGACACTTCCTCAATCATGCGGCCCCACCAGCCGATGCTAGAAGGTTTGGCGGGGCGCGGGCGGACCAGTCGCCACTGATCTTTTCGAATGCCGGTGAGGAGGCAGCCGGAGTAGTAGAGGTAGTCGTTGCGTGGGCTCGTTTTTGTTTGTCCTAGAAGGAACTGGCTGGCGTCGTGGCCGTCGAGTTCGCGGTCCGCGGGCAGTTCGGCGCCGGCGAGCTTGGCGAAGGTGGGAAGAAAATCCATCGTGGAGAGTATTTCGTCGCTGACCGTTCCTGCGGGGATGTTTCCCGGCCAGCGCGCGATGAAGGGGACGCGGCAGCCTCCTTCCCAGGCGGACATTTTCCATCCGCGAAGGGGATCGGCGCTGCCGCAATGGGAATCGGCGCCGCCTTCACCTTCGAGGTGTCCTTCCACCCAGGGGCCATTGTCGGAAGTGAAGACGACAAGGGTGTTTTCGTCGAGCTCGAGGCGCTTGATTTCGGCGAGGATTTGTCCCATCGACCAGTCGAGTTCTTCGATGACGTCGCCGTAGAGGCCGCGCTTGCTTTTGCCGAGGAATGCTTCGGACGCGTTGATCGGCACGTGTGGCATCGTGTGTGCCAGGTAGAGAAAGAATGGGTTGTCTTTCTGTTGGCGAATGAAGTTGAGGGCTTCCTCGGTGTAGGTCTTTGTTAGCCGAGCCATTTCTTGCTGATCGACCATGGGATCGACCATTTCTCCGTTGCGCATGATTTCCGTATGGCCTTTGCCAGGTGGGACCACCCGCGTCGTGCCGTTGTGGGACGGGGTGCCGAACCAGTAGTCGAAGCCCTGGGCGTTTGGGAGAAGGTGTTGTTTCCAGTTGGCGCCACGTCCGGGACCGGCGAGGTGCCATTTGCCGATCATGCCGGTGGCGTATCCGGCCTCGCGGAGGACTTCGGGCAAGGTGATTTCCTCTGGGTGAAGGACGGTGTGGAGATTCTTTACATTGTCGGGTTCGCCGACGCGGATGGGGTAGGAGCCTGTCATGAGGGCGGCGCGAGACACCCCACAGACGGGTTGGGCGTAGAAGGAAGTGAGTTTGAGTCCCTCCGCGGCCATTTGATCGAGGTGAGGGGTTTTGATAAGCGGCGATCCGAAGCAGCCGACGTCGTTGTAGCCCTGGTCGTCGGTGAAGAAGACGATGATGTTCGGCTGCACCGAAGTTGATCGGTTCTTTGGTTCTTTGGTTCTCTGGTTGCTCTTGCCATTGACGGAAGCGGCAGGGGCTGATTTTGGCCCGTTGTTCGCTATAGGGGGTTCGCCTTGTTTGAGGGTGCCGATGTATGCGACGAGGTCGGCCATGGTTTCGTTGGGGAGTTGGCCGAAGGCGGGAAGCATCACGGAGCGGCCCCCGACGAAACCGGCTTTGCTGATTTGCTCGAGGGGAGTGAAGATGTGCGCGCCGCCCATCATGGCAATCGTAGTGCCGAGCGGTTCCTCTTTTTCGAGGAGGCCTTCGACAACGGAGCCGTCGGTTTTGGTAATGCGATAGAGGCCGTAGCCTCCTTCGACGGCGGCGTCGGGATCGACGATGGCGGTGAGGAGGTGTTCGAGCTCGCGGTAGCCGGAGCCATCGAGTGGCGGGCCGACCTCGTGGCCGTCGTCTTCGACTTTGTGGCAGGCGAGGCAGGCGGCGAACGTGACCTTTCCCTTAGCCGGGTCGCCGGGGTTCCTCTCGATGAAAGCCATGAGCTCGTGGATGCGGTCTTGGGCGTGTCGTTTTTGAGTGACGATCCGTTTCCGCACCTTGTTGAAGATGTCGGTTGCTTGTGGGCTGTCGGGGTAGGATTGTTTCACGCGTTCGGCGGCGGATAGGTCGAAGGCGGCAGCGGTGATTTTTTCCTTTTTATAGAGAGAGCAGAGGACCATGCCGCCAGCCTTCGACTGTGAGAACACGCTTGCGATGCGGGATTTTTGAGTGGCATCGGCTTCCTGGATCAGTTCGTGGGTGATGCGAAGGGTTTCTTTTTGGTCGAAGGGCGTGAGTGCGAGGGCGGCGTCGACGCGGATGTCGAAGGGGTTTTGCCGGTTAGCGGCCATTGCTTTGAAGCTTGGAGCGTTCAGCCTGGGATTGAGCTGTTGAGCGTTAAGGAGAAGGCGGAGGGTTTCGTAATCGCCTTCTTCGGGGGCGATCCGGCTGACTGCCTGCGGGATGGTATTGATACCGAGTTTGGCGACGGCGTTTAAGCCGAGCGCGACGGTGTCGGGTGAGGCGAGGAGTTCGTTCACCGCGGGGGTGAGGATCTCGACGAGCTTTGGGGACTGGACGCGACTTTGATTGCCGAGGGCGAGAGTGACGAGGTTCCTAGCTTTCTTGCGATCCTGGAACGTGTTTTTGACGGCAACGTAGACCTCAGGACTGTCGAGCATGCCTGCGATTGCGACGAAAGTCTCGGAGTCGATTTCCTGTTCGGAAACTTGGTCCCAGATCGCGAGGAAGGCGTTCTTCCTTTCGTTGTCGTCGAGTGCTTGGAGTGCCCAGAGAATATTGGCGGCGGGATGATCGCCGGCGGAGGTATCGAGGTAAGTCTTCAGCTTGGTGGGGAATTTTTCGAGAGCCATGCGCGCCAGAAAGCGTTCGAGATTGCGTTCGTAGGCGCCGCCCATCTCGTTGCCCTTGAGAGCCGGCTTACAGGCGTCGATGAGCAGCGCGATCACGGCGGGATCGGATTTTTTGAGATCGCTCAGCGTCCGAATGGTTTGTGATCGGACCATGGCGTGGGCGTCTTCGGTGAAGTCTGAGAGGAGCTGTGCGACCTTGGCGGGCGGAAGATCGAAGGAAGCTAGGGAGCGGACGGCTTCTCGGCGGAGGTCACCGTCTTGGTTGGCGAGAAGTTGTTTGAGGAGATCAGCATCGTAGTGGTTCAGCTCTTCGAGGGACCAGAGGGCATGGATGCGTGTGATTCTGTCGGTGTTTTCGTTGGCGGCGAGTTTGATAAGAGCGGGCGCGAGTTTGGTGAGTTTTCGGTCGGCAATCTGGTGCCAGGCGGCGCGTTTTTCCCAGAGCGTGGGAGACTTGAGGTGGACGAGGAGCTGTTCGGGCTTGGCCTTGGCGACGTTGGGGATCTTGCGTGGTTTCTGGCTTTCGTGGCGGATGCGCCAAATGCGGCCGTGGGATTTGTCGCGGTCCGGGTGGTCTGTGGTGACTTCGTTATGGGAGATGATTTTGTTATAGAAGTCGGCGACATAGAGGCAACCATCGGGGCCGAACTCGAGGTTCACGGGGCGGAACCAGTCGTCTTCGGAGGTGAGGAAGTCGGGCAAGTGTTCCGCTTCGACAGTGCCGTCTGCATTGCGATGGATGCGGACCGCGTTGATGGAGGATGTGATGCAATTGGCCAGTAGGGCGACGTCCTTCCATTCTCCCGGAAAGCTTCCGGAAGCGTCATCGGAAAATTCTAGGCCGGAGATGCCGGTGCCGCCGACGCGGAACTCGTGGAGGTTCGGCATGAGTGGTTGATAGGGGCGCATGGGCCGGAAGGCGGCGCCGGTGACGGCGGCGCCGTGTTCCCAAGGGATGATGGAGTAAGCGCGGTCATTGGCCTCTGTCCCATACCATTGGCCGTTATGACGGAGTTGGAGGCCCCACATGTTGCTGGGGCCAGCGGAGAGGACTTCGAAGTCCTGATGATTGAGTCCGAAGCGCACCTGGCAGGATGCGTCGACTCGATGTTGTTTGCCGGAGGCGACCGCGGTGACCATGCCTTGGTTGAGTGCTCCTTGGGAGAAGTGAACGTAGCTACCGGGACCACGGACGAGAAGATGGGACATCGTGTGGGTGTCGGTGAACCCGAAGCCGGTGAGCACGGTTTCGACCGTGTCGGATTTGTCGTCACCGTTGGTGTCTCGGAGGAGCAAGAGCTCGGAGCCATGGCAAACGTAGGCGCCGTCCTTATGCGGGAGGATGCTTTGAGGAATGGAGAGCCCGTCAGCCCAAATGTGAAGGGGGCTGGTTGCGGGTTTGGTTGGGTCTTCGAGAATGAGGATCTTGTCAGTGCCTTTGGTTTTCAGTTGATAGAGATCGCGAATTTCGGCGAAGCGCGGGTGGGTGTTCTGAGTTTCCTCGTCTTGCATGATGTCGAGAAATTCCTGCCACTTGAGTCCGGTGAGGGGATCGAGGGGATACATGCGGGCGGTCTGGGTCCAGAGGCGGCCGCTATCGTCGAAGGCGAGGTCAATGGGATTTATGACCCCGTGTTTTTCGGAGGCGACGAGCTCGATGACGAAGCCCTTTGGGACGGTGAAACCGGCGAGTTGCTCTTCCGGGCTTCTGGGATCAACACGGGCGGATTGGGTTTTCTTCGGAGGTCGTTTGGGTTTGGTGGTGGCTGCTTTGCGTTTCTTCAGGTCGGCGAGCTCCTGTGCGCTGGGTGGACGGGGGGTGGCGAGAGCCTGGCGTATCTCGGTTTCTTCGAGGAGGAGTTTCCCCCTGGCGGTGAAGGCATCCATCGTGACGTGACCCCAACCGCCTTGATTCTTATCAACGAGGCGGACGAAGACCGGTGTGCCAACGAGCTCAGGGACATTCCAAGTAGTCGGCTGGAACACCTCTGAATTGATGCCGGAAGCTTTGCGGACTTCTTTGCCGTCCAACGTGTAAAGGCCGACGAACGTGTTTGCGTGTTTGCCCCCGGACACGCCGAATTGGATCTGGGGATGTGTGAGCTCGAAGACGGGGGACTCGACGATGCCGGTTTGCGGGTCTCCGGTGACGCCGCCGGGAGCGGCTTCGAGCGTACTCAGGAAATACTCTCCCTCTTTGTTCGATGGGAGGCCGCCGGCGCGGATTCTGGCGTTGTTCGCCAGCAGATGTCCGAAGTGTCCATCTGCGATGTACCAGCCCTCGAGGTCCGATTCGAAATCGAAGTTCACACGGTCGTTGCCCTTGGGAGGAGAGGGCATTTTTTTTGTGGAAGGTTTTTTGTTTTGAGCTCTGGGCTTAGCCTTTTTCGGGGGGGCGACTTTCTTAAGGGCGGCTTCGACGCCGCCGAGGCTTTCCCAGGTGGGTGCGCCGGGGGTGGGAGGAAGCTCTTTGATGAAGATGTCTTTTATCTCGATGAGGCAGATGCCGCCGCTGTGGACTTGGGGAGCGATGATGCCTTCCAGGGGGATGTCAGGGTTTTCCTCATTGTAGTCCGAGGCAAGCACGTCATTGATCCAAACGCGAATGCGGGTGCCTTCGGCGAGGATGCGATAATCATTCCAACCGTAGATGTCGACGGTTTCGAGGAGGGCTGCTTCATCGACCGGTGTGGGGTAGATGAGTCGGCGACGATGCTCGTCGTAGATCTTGCCGAACCAACCGTTGCCGCAGTCGACTTGGTAGCCGGCGACGCTTCCGTTGGCCTGGCGCGCGCTCCGGATTTGAATCCCGCTGTTAATCAAGCCGGTTTCGGGGTCACCGCTGCACTTGATGGTCAAGCGGAGGTCGAAGTTCTGGAAGGATTGCTTCGTGGAGATGAAATCGTTCTTGGGGATTTTGTTGGTGCGCGAGCCGCCGGTGATGACGCCGTTTTCGACGCGCCACATCTCGGGATTGTAGTCCCAGCCCTCGAGCGATTTGCCGTCGAAGAGAGAGGTGAAACCTTCGGGAGGTTCCCCGGCATCGGCGGAATGCGTGACGACGAGTGCGAGGAGTAGGGGAAGAATTGGGAGTTTCATTTTTAACCTGGGTTGATTGGAAAGATGGGGAGCGAGTCACTTTTCCCCGCCCTTTTTCTCCTTGGGGCTGAGGGTTGGGAAAGCGGGCTGGGTGGGGCGTTTGTCGAGAGGGTCGAAGAAACGCATATTCGCTCCGACGCGATCATGATCGCCAATGTCGTCGCGGATGTCTTCGGTGAGGGCGAGGAGGCGATTGACGACTTTGGGATGTTGGTTTGCGACGCATGTCGTTTCGCCGGGATCGGCTTCGAGGTTGATGAGGAAGGGTTTTTCGAAACCGCCCCAGTCGACAGCGGCGATATGGTTGTTTTGTGAAAATCTTCCGAGCCAGGGCGGGTTTGGGGGACGCGGCAGGTGCAGTTTCCACTTTCCTTGGCGGACTGCTTGGAGCGAGTTGATGAAGTAGTAGGCGAAGTAGCGGTTTTCGTCGGCTGCGTCGAAGTTCCCTGCGAAGAGGGGAGAGATGTCAATGCCGTCGAGGACGCGGTCCTTGGGAGTTTCTGCCCCGGCGAGCTTCGCGAAAGTGGGGAGGATGTCGATGGTGGCGGTGATCTCTTCGCAGGTCGTTCCGGCGGGGACCCGGCCGGGTGCCCAGAGGATGGCGGGAACGCGGACGCCGCCCTCCCAGGTCGAGACCTTGCCGCTGCGGAGCGGGCCGGCGGAGCCGCCATGATCGCTCGGAATTGTTCCGTCCTGGTGATCCTTGTTCTTGATGAGCCAGGGGCCGTTGTCGCTCGTGAAGAGAAAATAGGTGTTCTCCACGAGGTTGAGTTTCTTCAAGGTGTCGACGATGCGGCCGCAGTTGAAGTCGATTTCCTGCACCGTGTCTCCGTAAAGACCGCGCGGTGACTTTCCTTTGAAATCGGGGGAGGCATCCAGGCGGGTGTGGACCATTGAGTAGGGGACATAAGCGAGAAAGGGTTGTGTTTGGTTCTTTTCGATGAAGGCGATGACCTCGTCTGTGTGGCGCTTTGTTAGAAGGCCCATGTCCGCTTTTTCCTCGATACGTTCTTCGTTTCGATAGAGGTCGACGTAGCGATCGTTACTTGAAGGGGTGCCAAAGAATTCATCGAAGCCCTGATGATTAGGCATGAGGGTTGGATCAAAGCTGGTCTGCGAGTGGCGGGCGAGGTCCCATTTGCCGAAGCATCCGGTGGCATATCCTTTCGTTTTGAGGATTTCGGCGATCGTGATCTCGTCGGTGTGGAGCACGGGGTGAATCTCTTTCACGTTACCCTTTTCGGCTACGCGAAGGGGATGGCTACCGGTCATGAGAGCGGCTCGGGAAGGGCCACAGATGTGCTGAGCGTAGAAGTGGGTGAAGCGCATGCCTTCTTCGGCGAGTGCATCGAGCCGGGGCGTGCTGATGTCGGGTGAACCGAAACACCCGAGGTCGGCGTAGCCCAGGTCATCGACGAAAACGATGACGAAGTTCGGCGGGCTTTCGGCGGACGCCCCAGCGGGGAGGACGAGGACCGCGGCGAAAAAAATGGTGGTGAGGGGTTTCATTAATCGAGTGCCGGTGCTTCGACCTATTTGACCGTGCGGAGGTAGGCGATGATATCGGCGACTTGTTCGGGAGGCAGAGCGCCGGTGAGGTCTGGCATGACGGACTTCCCGTCGATGTATCCGGCGCTCTTAATCTCTGTGCCGGGAAATTCGCTGCGGGCGCCGCCCATGTTGAGCAGGGCGATCACCTTGCGGACCTCGCTTTCGCGGAATCCTTCGTGAATTTCGCCTGTTTTTGTCTCGATCCGGAAGGCCCGGAAAACGTTTTCGATGGCTGCGTTCGGGTCGATAACGGCGGTGAGGAGTCCGTCGAGATCGCGTTGTGCGGAGCCATCGAGGGGTGGGGCGAAGCCTACTCCTTGGCCGCCGATGGCGTGGCAGGTAAGGCAGAGGGCTTCCGTGAGGGTTTTGCCCGCAGCGACATCGGATGAAGGCACGAGGGCTTTGACGGTTTCGATGCGGGCGCGCATGGCCTTCGGATCGGCGGGATTCGGGTTTTCGTCAATCACCTTGCTCCATTGGGAGGGGACGATCACCGGCAGTTGGGTTTTCGTTTCCGCAAGGCGCGCGAGGAAGTCTTGGAAAGCGCGTTGATAGGATCCATCCAGGGCGAGGTACTCGGTATTGCGCCAGCCCGGCACCATATTTTTTTGGGGAGGCTCTTTGCGCCACTCTTTGAGGAGTGATTTTGCGCCGGTGACAAGCTCTCCTTCGGCGCGGCGAAGGTACCGGAGGACTTCGTAACGCACAGTCCACTCGGATTCGTTTATGAGGGAATGGAGAATGGGGACCGCGACTTTTTGGGGGACGGCGAGGGAGTTCAGGGCGCGAACGGCCTCGCGGCGGAGATCGACGCTGGGTTGGGCAAGTAACGTCATCCAGAGTTTTTCGTCGAAGTGGTTGAGTTCTTCGAGAGACCAGAGAGCGTGGATGCGGGCGTCGGTGGGAGCGTTGTCGTCTTTCAGGAGGGTGAGCAAATCGGGAATGACTGATGTGTCGTTCCGGTCCGACAACTGATTCCAGGCCGCACGCATGGCCCAAGTGTTGTCGGACCTGAGGGCGGCCGGAAGATTCTTAGTGGCGACTTTCGTGAAGTCCGGAATCATTGGCGTTTTCTGGCTCACGTGGCGGACGCGCCAGATTCTGCCATTTTCCTTATCCCGGGCGGGATGATCGCGCGCCACTTCGTTGTGGGAAATGATGCGATTGTACCAATCGACAATGTAGAGGCAGTCATCGGGGCCGAAGGCGACGTAAACCGGGCGGAACATGGGATCGCGGCAATCGACGAGGTTTTCATGTTTCGCAAATTTCCAAGCGCCTTCTTTGTCGAGGGTGGCGGTGGCGGAATTGATTTTGCCGGTGATGGGATTGGCGATGAAGAGGCGGCCGTGCCATGGCTTTGGGAAGGAGTTTGATCGATCTTCCGCGATGGCGATGCCCGAGAAGCCCGTGCCGCCGAGATCCAGATCTTGGGCGGTGGGTGGGTGGAAGGGGGCGTCGGGATGAATTTTCGACCCGACGAAGCTTGGGTAGGTCGTGTCCTCTTCGAATTGGGCGAGGCTGTATCCGAGGTCGTTGGCTTCGTGAATAAAGACGCGGCCGAGACGGCTGTGTGCCCAGGCCCAGATATTGTTCATGCCGGCGCCAACGATGCGCAGGTCGGTGCCGTCCGGCAGCATGGAAGCGACGAGGGTGTAGTCGAAGGGGTGGCTTTTGGCGTCGGCGTCCATGATGGTGCCGCTGTTAAGGACACCTTGGGAGAAGGTGATGCGGCCGCCGGGCATGCGGGCGAGTTGGTGAGGCATGGTGTGGGTGTCCTGCACGCCGAATCCTCTGACCAATGTCTTGCGCGTATCCGCCTTTCCGTCGCCATTGGTGTCGTCGAGAAAGAGGAGTTCAGTGCCTTGGGCAACGATGGCTCCGCTTTTGAAAGGCAGGACACCCATGGGCATCATCATGTCTTCGGCGAAAGGTTTTGCCGGCTGGGGATACTTTAGGTGAGGTTGGTCGATGACAACGACGCGGTCGCGGCCGGGAGATTTCCAGATTTCGGGTTCGCGGTCGCGCGGGTATTCCACGGCGGTGGTGGCCCAGAGCCTGCCAGCGGCGTCGAAGGCGAGTGACGTGGGCTTGGGGACCCCGGTCTCTTCGCTGGCGACAAGTTCGATGACGAATCCTTCGGGGAGTTCGAAGGCGGCTTGTTGTTCTGCGGGTGACTTGGCTTCGCTTTCGAGGGAGTTGCCTTCCTTGAGTATCGTTGGGGGTGCTGCGTCAGTGGGCTTCACAGGCTTTTTTGATGGCGGCGGCTTTGAACCCGGGCTTCGGAGAGCGACGTAGTCGAGTCCGAACATGTGGCGTTTTACGGCCTTGGGGTTTGCTCCTTTGATGGTGACGGAGAGGCGATGGTTTCCTGCTTCGAGGCGAATGTTTTCTGATAAAATCATTTCGCCGGTGGAGATGACGCCGTTGTTGTATAGGTCGAAAGCGTTGCCAAGGGCATTTCCATTCAGGGCGAGTTGAACGATTCCGTAGTCGCGCGCCTTGGTCATGGCGGCTCCCAGTTGGTAGTTGCCGGTTTTATTCACGGGTAAAACGAGTTCGAGGACGTCGCCGGGCTTGCCATCGGTCCACCAGAGCTGGGTGCGGCCGCTCCACAATCTTCCGTAGGGCGCGCCGCCTTGGGGCCGGACTTTCGCGGTGCTCCCTGATATCTCCAAAGTTTCCCCTTCGATCCGATCGTCGGCGGTTGCGTTGGAAGTGGGCGCTTGATTTTTCTTACGGACTGCGGCTCGGGGGCGTTTGGCGGGCTGGGCGGGGTATTCGGTTTGGAGGTGAACAAAGCATCCCTTCTTATTTCCGACGATTAGGTCGATGTGGCCATCGTTGTTCAGGTCCCCGGTG
This sequence comes from Verrucomicrobiota bacterium, assembly GCA_039182965.1. Classification (GTDB taxonomy): domain Bacteria; phylum Verrucomicrobiota; class Verrucomicrobiia; order Verrucomicrobiales; family DEV007; genus JBCDBW01. The sequence continues at coordinate 4,371 of JBCDBW010000014.1, read as the reverse complement.
GTGACATCGGTTCCGACGCCTGAGTCGTCGTGGATGAGATAGGGCACGAAGGTCACGCCGCCGTTTCCGTCTCGGGTGGTGCGGAACCAGTAGATGACGGGAGCGTCCATGCCGCCGGGGTCTTTGCCGCCGTGGGCGAAGTAGCGTTTGCCCGTGACAATGTCTTTTAGGCCGTCGCCGTCGACATCATCGAGGCGGAGGGCGTGCAGTTGGCTGAAGACCACGCCGCTGGGAGACTGATCGAGGTGTGCGCCCATGATGGGATGGCGTTTGAAGGTGATTCCACCCTCCTTGTCTTGAACGTGTTCAAACCAGTCGAGGCCGTAGCCGTGGGCGTTGATGGCCGAGACGACGTCATTATCACCGTCGCCGTCGAAGTCATAGGCCCACATCTGGCTACCTCCTTTGTTGTCTGAAAACGTAAAGGGGAATTTTTTCCACATACCGCCGCCGGCCGGTTGCCTCCACCAACCGGTTTTCTCGAGGAGGTCGTTACGTCCGTCGCCGTTTACGTCGCCGAAGCCGAGGCCGTGGGTGAATTTGCCGCCGGTTGAGCCCGGTGGGGTGATGGGGGTCAAGATCCAGGGTTTCTCGGGGTGATTGCGGTCGGCGGGGGCGACGAAGCCGAAGCGTCCTCCGATCGAGCAGAGAACTTCCTTTTGGCCATCGCCATCGACGTCGGCCCAGGTGGGAGATTCGTTTTCGACGCCGTCGAAGACCTCGAATTTCTGCCAGGGATCTGTTCCAGCAGCCTTACCGGGGTTTTTGAACCAATACGTGCCCTTCTCGCGGGCGGGGAAACCGAGGACAAGGACATCCTTCCAGCCATCTTTGTCGAGATCGTCTGCGAAGACGAAGAAGTTATTCGAATATTTGCCAATCGCGAAGGGTGAGGGTCGGTAGATCAGGTGGGATTTTTTGAATTGCGGGCCCTCATACCAAAAGGGTCCGTAGATCACGTCTTGGTCGCCGTCATTGTCGAGGTCGGCGAGAGTCGCGGACTCTGAATGAAATTTATCGGCGAGTTGGCGGGTTTCGAAGGAGCGCGCCCGGGTCTTTGGGGATGCTTCCGCGGCGGTAAGCTCGGGCGAGTAGGTTGCGAGAAGCGCGCTGAGTTCTTTTACCTTCTCGGGGAACTCTCGGTAGAGGTTTTGTGTTTGTTTGAGGTCTTGTTCCAGATCATAGAGCTGGGCGAGCGGAGCTTCGGGTTTAATTTTTTCGTTTTCGATGTCGGAGTTTTGGTAGCCAGCATAGGTGATGGCGGCCGGGCCGCCAAAGGCGTGGGCCCCGCGTTTGGCGGCGGTGAAGCCTCCACTGCCTTGGGCGGAGATGTAGATCCATTTTCCCTGACGGATGGCAAGGTGGGTCGGCTTACTAGCGGCGAGGAGAAGATGGTCGCGGATGGGCTTATCGGGATCGCCGATGAGAGCCGGGAGGACATTGACGCTGTCCTTTGCATGTCCTTCTTCCAGCGGGGTGCCGGTGATGGAAGCGAACGTGGCGATCAGGTCGACATTGGAAATGAGTTCATCGGAGGTAGATCCAGCTTTGATTTTGCCGGGCCAGCGGGCGATGAAGGGCACGCGGTGTCCACCTTCCCAGGCGCCGAACTTGAAGCCGAGGAGTTCTCCATTGAGGCGGTGGCCGGCATCCCAGGCGTTTTGGCCGCCCACGTTGAACATGCCGCCATTGTCGCTGGTGAAGATGACGAGAGTATTGTCGGCGACGCCTTGTTCTTCGAGGGCATTCATGACTTCGCCGACAATCCAGTCGAGTTCGTGGATAAAGTCGCCGTAGGGGCCGCATTCACTGGAGTCTTTGAAGCGAGGATGAGGTGTGAAGGGGTGGTGGATATTTGTGGTGGAGAGAAGCAGGAAGAAGGGATTTTCTCGTTGCTCTTTGATCCATTTGACGGCCTTTCCGGTAAGGGTGGTGCCGACCAATTCATCGTCATAGAGTGCGTGGGCGGCGTCGGCGCCGCCGATTTGGTTGATGCCCATTTTTTCGAAGAACTCGCGCGTTTTGGCATGCTTGCCAAAGACAAAGGGATCGTTGGGGACGCGGCCGACGACATTGTAATTTTCCACGTAGACGAAGGGAGGGTGGCTGTTGACGACGGGAACTCCGTAGTAGTAGTCGAAGCCGAGCTCGAGGGGGCCGGGTTTGAGGTCCCCGTTCCAGTCGGGAGCGTTTTCGCCGAAACCAAGGTGCCATTTCCCGATGCAGGCAGTCGCGTAGCCGGCGTTTTTCATGACATCGGCGATGGTTTGGCGTTCGGTGTCGATGACGAGCCCGGTCTTGAGGAATACCGGTTTGCTGAGGCCTCGACGGATGGGATAGTCGCCGGTCATCAAGGCGTATCGCGAGGGCGTGCAGACGGCGGAAGCCGAGTGGGCATCGGTGAACTTTCGGCCCTCGGCAGCGAGTTGGTCGAGGTGAGGGGTTTTTACCTTGGTGGCCCCGTAGCAGCCCAGGTCTCCGTATCCGAGGTCATCGGCGAAAATTAGAACGACGTTAGGTTTCACCCTTTCGGCGCCTGCGATATTGGCGAAGCAAGCGACCAAGAGGGAAAGGGTGAGGGTTTGAACATTCATTACGATTCGTCTTATAGAAACGTCGTTACCGGGCGGTCTCTTTTCGGGAACCTTTTCTCGGGGTGCGTTTGCGATCTCTTTCTCCTGTATAGGGATGTCGTAGGGAGCTCATTGCCTCGTTGAGATTCATAAAGGCACGATGTTCCGTGTCGCTGAAAGATGCGGGTTCGATGGGCCTGGGATTGTAGGGATCCTCTGAAATATCGGAGAGAATTCCCTGTGCGTTTAGGATGTGGTCGTGGGATCTCGTGATTGCGAAGTTTCCGTAGCCGATGAAGACCCACTCGCGTGTTGGCGGATTGGATTCACCGAGCAATTGACCAAGGAAGCTTGTGCCGTCGATGGTTCTGTCTTCTGGAATCGTTCCGTTTCCCAGTTCGACGAGAGTGGGGAGGATGTCGGTGAAATCGATGAGACTGTCGTTGGTGGAGCCGGGTGGGATTTGGCCCTTCCAAATGGCGAAGAAAGGAACGCGGGCGCCTGCTTCCTTCGCTCTCATTTTTCCGCCCTGAATGGAGCGGCCTTGATACTGGGAAGTCACCTTGCTGATGGTTCCATTGTCCGACGTGACGAGGAGAAGAGTGTTTTCGGCGAGGCCGAGATCCTCGATCGCATTTGCGACGCGGCCGATCAGCTTATCCGCGTAGGCCACCATTGCGTTGAAGTTCTGTTGGCTCCATTTTTGGGTCTCGGGGATTCTCAGATTGTCCTTTGGAGTCCATCCTTCCTGAGGATCGTCTATGTTGTCGGGCGTCTGAGGCCAGGGACTATGGAGCAGGACCATTGGGTAGTAGGCGAAGAAGGGTTTGTTGGAATCCTTTTGTGACATTATGAAATCGATGATGTAGTCGCAGTATTGGTCCGGGCCATAGACCCCCGGAGGGTCCATGACTTCCTGGCCGTTTCGGTGGGAAGAGGCTTCCCAGTAGCGGCGGGTGCGTGACTCTCCGGTGATCCAGGCCCAGGCGTTTTGGTGTTCGAATCCTTTCTCGGAAAGGTGTTTCGGAAAACGGTCGGTTTGGGCGAGGTGCCATTTGCCGGACATTGCCGTCGTGTAGCCGGCTTCTTGGAGGAGATTCGCGACCGTGATTTCATGTTCTCCCCAGCCGCCGTTTTCCCGGGCGACCCCGTCGAGATTCTTGGGGAGACCGGATCGGAATCCGTATCGTCCTGACATCAGCATGGCGCGGGAGACCATGCAGGCGGGGGAGGCGTAGGCGTGGTTGAACTTCATCCCTGCATTCGCGAGGGCGTCCATGTGTGGAGTTGAATAGGATTCTCCGCCGTAGCAGCCGACCGCCTCTGCACCGAGATCGTCGATCATGACGAGCACGATGTTTGGGGTTTCCATCTTACGATGGTCTGCGGCCAGGGACAGGGAGCAGAGGCTCAACGAGACTAGGAAAATGGGCGGGAGTTTCACGGGGTTTTGAGGGGGGCTTCGAGGAAAGCGCGGCGCTCACTTCGGGGTGCATTCGTGGTCGCACACAATTACTGATTCGAGCTGCGGGGCGACGACATCGACAGCGGCTTGGTGGACTGGGTGTGGGAGGTAGTTGTTTCGGGCCTCCTTGTCTTCGAAAAGCATGACGAAGCTGTGGGTGAAGCCTTCGCTGAGGCCCTCGGTGCTATCGTTCACGCCCCAGGTGAAGTCGAGAATGCCGGGAATTTCTTTGGGGAGGTTTTCCATGACGCGCCATACTTCGGCGATGTCATCGTCGGTGCATTCTGATTTGAATTTGAAGAAGCCGATGTGTTTGACGTTGTTCATTTTTGG
>JBCDBW010000013.1:0-58820 GCA_039182965.1 Verrucomicrobiota bacterium | reverse complement strand
TCGCTGTATCGCTTGATCACCGGATAAAAATAGCCACGGAATAAAAATTCCTCCACCACCGGCGCCACCACACAAGCCGCCAAAATCAAAACAAACCGCATCGAAAAACCCGATTGCTCCGCGAGCGATCTCACCGCTTCCTGCAACTCAAGGCTGTCCCCGACATCATTCAATACAGTCCTCCGGAAAACAAAGCCCGCCAAAAACACCAGCGGCACCACCACCACCATCAAACCAATCGCCACGGCAAATACTCGCCAAACCGGATAACGCGATAGTCCAAATACCTCGGAAATACTCCTCCGCCCCATGTATCCCACAAAAAAGAATAATGCACCTAACAATAACATATTAATGAAAATCCCCGCCCAAGTCATCTCAGGAGTCAGCCGCTCCGCCGCATCCGCATCCGCATCCAACCCATCCCCCGCTCCCGGATCATAAACCACTCGCGCCACGATCAATAAAAACAAGGCCCCCACCACCACCAGGTCCGCATAACCAAATGCCGACGTTCCCACATTTCCCTGCAGCCCATAACCCAACTCCGGATTCCGCCGGCGCAACCATGCATGCACAAGGAGACCGATGAGCAATGCAACCATCGTGATCACCGTCGCATCGACCAGCACTGCCTTCTCGTAATCCATACTCACGATCGCTATACCCCCGTAATCCACGTCAGGATAGCGCTATCAACAATCCGCCCTCCCACACCACCAAGAATATCGCACCGTAACCTCGCGGGATTCGCAGCGACATCATCCAAACTTCTCGAAAATGCTTCGATTCGACACACTCATCGTGCCCCCCACTCTAGGGAGCATAATACGCCGGCAAATAATACAGCATTCCCGGCGCAAGGCGGGGGAGCAACCTGTCCGAAACATCCACCTCCAATCGCTTCGTCTCTCCGCCACCCAACTGCCGGGCTCCCATGAATAAAGCCTCAAATAGAGTGGGAGTAGCCTTGATGCGGATGACCTTTGCACCCGGAGCCTCACCCAACTCTCTCGCCCGATCATACGCGTCCTCAAGATACCCGTTCGCGTCCACCAAACCGTTCTCCAATGCCTCCTTCCCTGTGTAGACCCGGCCATCCGCAATCTGTTCCTTCAGCCTATCCACAGGAATGTCTCGGCCCCCGCTCACTACCTCCGCAAAACGGTCATACATCTGCATCACCAAGCCCTGCACATAAGCCTTCTCATCAGACCGCATCGGTCGCGCCCCACTCAAAGTATCCTTGAAGTCCCCGCTCGTGAAGGACTCCGCCGCAAGACCCACCTTGTCGAACAAATCAACGTAATTGAGCGTCTGAATGATCACCCCAATGCTCCCCGTTAAGGTCGTCTCGTTCGCTACAATCTCATCCGCCGCGCACGCCACATAATAGCCGCCCGACGCCGCGATTGAGTCCATATAAACCACCACCGGCTTCTCTTCGTTCAATTTCTGCACCGCATGATAAATCGTGTCCGATGCCGTGACCTCTCCGCCCGGAGAATTCACCCGCAAGACAACCGCTTTCACCTCGTCGTCCTCTCCCGCTTTCTTCAGAGACTTCTTCATTTTCTCCACCATCGACTCCCCACCACTCCCAAAAAGACTCCCCGCGCCCTGAGACGATATCATTCCTTCCAAATCAATATGGGCAACCTTCGGGCCTGGTACGAACTCCTCACCACCACCCACTCCCTGCAAAATCGCCGAAGCCAAAATCAAAATCAAAAAACAGCCCACCGCTAAAACCCCAACCGTAATCAAACATCCAATCGTCGCTTTCTTCATTGCTCAGCTACCCTAAACCGATCCCTCCCCTGAACAAGGGCGAAGTCGTGCTTGCACCGTTTACTCCCCTCGCAACTCCCACAGCGCCTGCCCCAACCCCAAAATCACCTCGCTCGCTGTCACACTCTCCTCCGCCGCTAACCCACTCCAAGCCGCGCGCTCGGCACTCCGCCCGAGCAGCCAAGACCCCAATCCGCCCGCTTCATACGCCCCCAATCCCTGCGCCATCCACGCTGACGTTATCCCGGTCAATACATCCCCCATCCCCCCGGAAGCCATTCCAGGATGGCCCGTCGCATTGTATGCCGCCGGCAGCCCTTCTTCCACAATCAATGTCCGAGCCCCCTTCCACAACAAAGTAACCCCCGTCCGCTTCGCAAACTCCCGAGCCGCCTCCACCCGTGCCATCCCCTCCGGTCGCCCCGGCCACAACCGCGCCATCTCACCTGGATGCGGCGTCAATAACCGTACGCCGGCACTCCGCCCGAGCACACCCTCCACATCCGCACCCGCCACGGCATTCAAAGCATCCGCATCAACCACCATCGGCCGCTCATCTTTCTCAACAATCTCCAAAATCGCCTCCGCACAATCCAATCCCAAACCTGGCCCGATCGCAATCGCATCCAAATGATCATTCATCACTTCTCGGTAATCCACCACCGGTCTCACCATCACTTCCGCCCCTGCCCGCGTTGCCATGACCTCATAAATCGATTCATGCGCATACAGTGTTACTAAGCCCGCTCCCGATGCCACCGCCGCCCGCGAACACAAATCAGCTGCACCGGTAAAGCCACGCGAGCCCGCGATCACTGCCACACGCCCCGCATCCCCCTTGTGAAAATCAAAAGCCCGGCGTGGCAACCATCGCTTCAGCCGTCGTTCTCCTAATAATACTTTACTCTCATCACCACCCACCGGCTCAATCTCATCCAAGGCCACCACCTCAAGTCGCCCCACATGATGCCCAGCGCTTTCCACCAATAATCCGGCCTTCACCTGCGCCATTGTCACAGTCATGTCCGCCACCACAGCCCCCTCCGCCACCGACCCATCATCCCCGTTCACCCCTGTCGGAATATCAACCGCCACCGTGAGCGCACCCTCATCGTGACGTAACCGATTCATCTCCGCGGCCGCTTCCGCATACAGCCCCCGCAAAGGCCCCGTCGCCCCCAATCCCAAGAGCCCATCCAACATCACCAGTCGTCTCGAACCCCATCCTCCCACCACTCCGTAATCCCCCGCCGCCTCACGAACCGATTCATACTCCCCAAGCTTCTCCTCCGTCAACTCCGCCAAGCCTTCGCGGCCCGGAACCAACAAAACGTTCGTCGTCCACCCCCACTCCGCCAGCAAGCGCGCCGCCACTAATGCATCCCCTCCGTTGTGACCCTTCCCCACAAATGCCAGCAGTCGCCCAGGCCCCGGATACACCCGATTCACCACATCCGCTAGACCTGCTCCCGCTTTCTCCATAACCGGTCCCACCTCCACCCCGCTTGCAAAAAGGCGCTCCTCCGATTCCCTCATCTGTTCACACGTCAAAATCATCTCGTCCCAAACAAGAATGAATTCATCGACCAACCAGCCCGCCAAGAACCTTCAGTCGGCCCTCAACACACAGCATTGCCCTTAGGTACGCACCTTCAATACCGCTTCGCCGATCGCCTGCGCTAAACTCTCACGATACCATGGCTGCAGACACCGGTTCCGCTCCGCCGTGTTACTGATAAATCCACCTTCCACCAACACCGCCGGAATCCGCGTATGACGCAACACATAAAAGCCCCTTCGTTTCAAACCACGATCCGTCCCGCGCAACGCCCCGATCATCCGGCTGTGCACGTGCCGCCCCAATGAATAGGCGTTGCCCGAATAATAAAATGTCTCCAGCCCGGCGCTACTCTTCTTCCATGTCCAATTGAAATGAATGCTCACGAACACCGCCCGAGAATTTGAGTTCGCTGTCCGACAACGCTGCCCCAATGAAATAAAAACATCCCGTGATCGCGTCTGCACCGTGCGAAGCCCCTTCTTCCGCAAATACGCCTCCAATCGAAAGGCAACGTCCAAATTCAAGTGCTTCTCATAAACCAAACCATACGAGGCGCCCCTGTCATGACCGCCGTGACCCGCATCGATCACCACCGTCTTCACCCTACCCGCCTCCGCAACCCGTCCCGCAGCCAAAGCCCCCGTCACCGGCGCTCCCACCGCGGTCAAAAACCCGCGCCGCGTCAAAAATCGACCCTCCGATATCAATTCATGCTCGTCCATTAGTCAATACACCCTGACCGGATTCATTCAACGACGCCCCACAACCATTGAAAAGGACAAAGACGCTCAACCTTGCACATCACACCACTTGTACACTTCACTGACCGGGCAATGGAGGCCGCTCCGACAAGGAACGCACACCTGTCGGCTCCCTGGCCGCTCTCGCTTTCGGATCGTCCAATATGCCTCCTCGTATCCCTACCTGCCCAGTCTCAGACAACAGCATCTCGGGACGACTCGTCGTCGTCGCCTTGTAAATATCCCGCTTCAACGATTTGCCCGTGAACCCAATGATGTTGTGCACCGCATACTGCGGCGTCCCATAAAACAAAACATGCAAGTTACCGTCTCGATCCGTCGTCGCCTGCGGATCAACATGCAGCAAAACCTCCCCTAACGAATAAGTCGCGTAAACGGCACCCGTCTTGGAGTCCGTGACACGCACATAGATCTCCGTCGCCTCCGTTGCCCGATACTTCAACAAAGTAAACTGTCGTTCCATGCCACGTCCTTGATACCCCGCCGGTCGCCGCGATTGCACTGGGCCCCAGATTACCTTCCCGTCTGCCATGTTCAAACTCTTCCGCTCCGAATCATAAAACTGCTGCGTCGGCGGATAAAACACGCTGGCCTGGAACCGATAGATCCCATAATCGAAGATCGGATACACCTCAGATAAGTCGACAGTGACCGGTACATTGCCCAAAGCGGGCAACATGACCGGATCCATCTTGGCGCCACCCGCAATCGGCGTCATCAAGTTACCCGCGTAATCCATCACTTGAAACTGAAGCCAACTGGTCCCCGAGGGCCCCCCCAGGACCACATCCCTACCCGACCGGTTATACACCGTGACCGTCGCATTCACAGGTTCGTAAGCAATAAAATCCCGCTTCGGTAATTGCAAATCCACCGCGATCTGTGCCCGCGTCTCTGACACACCAATCGATAAGCCAATCGCCACCACGATCACTCCATACACCGCAGCAACGTCTCGGGGGACAAACGTCATAGCCGTCAACTTGGGCGAGAATTCCCAAAAATTCAAGCATCGCCTCAACTTAAGACTCCATAGCCCCCAACCAACAACCCTTAATCCTCCGGCCGCTCACTCGATGCTGTCCGAAATCCCAACGATACCCCCCGTTCTTCAGCGGAATTCGCCGGACGTCTGATATTCGCTTCCAATTGATCGCGCGCCAAAAACGAACCGCCACGCTTCACCGGAACCATCCGATCGGGATAGGCCGGATGATAGTCCCATGAAGCTGTCCACTCGCTCACATTGCCGGCCTGCCCAATCACCCCATATGGCCCGCTGTCCCCCGCTATCGCATCCACCGGCGCCCAAAAAACATACCCGTCCAATTCACCCCCGCTCCCGTCCAAGGATTCAGGATCATAGTCTCGACCCGAATTCAATCGAGCCGGATCAAATTCGTTTCCCCATGGGTAGATCAACCCCTCCCGACCCCGCGCCGCCTTCTCCCACTCCTTCTCTGTCGGTAGCCGACGCCCTTTCCATCGAGCATAGGCATAGGCATCCCACCAATCCACCAATACCACCGGGCAATTCAAATCAATCGGCTGCCCCTCAAAGGTCTTCCCACGTCGCGCCGCTGCGTACATCTCATCCCACTTCAAAGGAATATGATCCTTCTTCTCCTCAGGCTGATCCACGTGATCATACACGCCCGTGTCCTCGTCCCCCAAAGCCCGCAAAAACTCCGCGTACTGACCAATCGACACCTCGTGCTCGTCAATCCAAAACGCTTCCAACTCCACTCGTTCCAATCCGTCTTGATAGGGAAACGATCCCACCGGTATCCGAATCATCGTATCAAATGGCTTCGCATCCGGCCCCTCGCTGCGATTCACAAAGACAATCAACAGTAATACGCCTAACACTGGTATACCCACCATCACACCCATCAATACCTTCCTCACCGTCTCCCTTCGCTTCCGCGCCCGCCTTACCTTCGCCGCCATGTCAGGCAATCCTCCCGCTTCATCACCCGCGTCCCCTTTGGTCACCCCTTCGGCCGCCTGCCGCAACTGCGCCCAAGACCCATTCACCTCCCGGTCCTTTTCATGCCCCATCAGGTAAAGCAACTTGCCCGCCAGCTCACTCTTCTCCCCATCCAAATCGACTAAAGGCGCAATCATAGATGCAAACGCTCGAATCTGCTCGGTCTCACTGCGCTCGTCCGGCTGCCGCCCCGCATCGGCGATGTTCGCCAGCCGCCCCTGCTGATCCCCCGTCAGAAATACGTGCCGCGCCTCCAATTCCGAATACTGGATCTTCCTCTCCCTCAAATATTCAAAGGCGTCCGCCACGTCCCGAATCAAACCCACGAATACCGCCTCGTTCAAACGTGCCCCACCTCCCATCAACTGATCCAGCGCCGTCCCCGCAATCAACTCGTGGGTGTAATAGATCGCCTTCTCATCCTCGTGAGCCTCAAAGACCGGCGCAATATGCGCTTGTACTACCGCCGCTTTTGCACGCACTTCCTCCAAAAATTCCTCCACCGCCGTCGGCCGATGCTCCACAAACTCCGGTCGCAAAACCGTCAACGCCACTTTCCGCTTCACCGAACGCTGTATCGCATGATACGTCTCCGCCCGATTGCTGAACGATACCACTTCTCCCAGTTCGTAATCACCCAATTCCGCGTTCTCCAACGCACCCACTTCCACTTCCAATACTGCCTCCTGCGAACCCACGCCTTCTCCCGCCTCCTCAACCCCTCCCGCCTCCCGTTTTGCTTCCTCTTCGAGGAAATCCCCCTCCTCAACTTCTCCAACCGTCGCACCATCCAGCCAGGCACCCAATGCCTCAGTATCCACCGGCTTATAAAAAATCATGTCCCCTTCCACCTTCGCTAAATGCCGCTTCAAGTCTGTCCGACTCACAAACGCCACCCGCAAATCCGGATACAAAGCCCTCAATCCCGTTCGCAAATGAAACCCATCCTGTGGAGCCATCAATGCCGCCGTAATCAAAACATCCACTTCCCCCAACTCTTGCCCCGCCGTAAAACCCTCCACCGCAGACGACGCCTCCACCACGGTAAACCCCTCGCGCGTGGCCAATGCCTCCCGAATCCGCTCGCGTGAATCCGCGTCCTCGTCCACTACCAACACCTTCATCAATCAATCACTCCACTTAACACTCAATTCGGAAACAAGGGATTGTTCATGAGCGGATTCAAAGAATCCACCCCCTGATTGCGCAGGGTCCGCGGCTCCGCAACCACATCCTGTAATTGATCACGGTAGTTCAATTCGATGACATAACCATGATACTGACGCGTCCCGATCTCTCGAATTTCCTCGGGACTCAATACCGGATGAAAGTATTCCACATCCAATATCTCCTCAGGCTGATCCTTCCAATCAATCGGAAAGGTCATCCAATTATACTGCGGTTGATCCGCCGTCGTCCGCGCCACATCCTTGCCATTCACCAAATCATAAAAAAAAACGTTCACCGCCACATCACTCGGTAACACTTCCACTCCGGCCTTGGCCTTGATCGCCACCCGCAAGGTCACTTTCTCTCCGTTCGTCACCTCAGGATGCCGCTGCTCCAATACGTTTGAGATCGTCAATATCGCATCACTTGGAATCGCTTCAATCGCCGCCTCCCCTTCTAACTTCAAGTCCGCCAGCGCCCAAAAATCCCCCGCACCCTCCGTCCCCATCTCCCGTATCTCCGACCAATATTCCGTCGCTTTCGCCCGCTGCCCCATCTCGTTCAAGCAATCCGCCATCTCATACAAAATGCGAGGATGCCTCGGTAAAATCGCATCCGCTTCCCGTAACCTCGAAAATACTCCAGGTAAGTCGCTCCGCTCACGCAAGGACGCCGCAGCAGCCAATAGTTCCAACACCTGCTCATCCCGAATCTCCATCTCCGCCGGCGGTAATCCCCTCTCATCCGATACCGCCCCCACGACTCCGGAATACGTCGGCATCACGGCGACGACATCCTCTACAGCCACGAGATCCATCCCCGGCATCCCACCGTCACCGATCTCCCCTCTCCCGCCTCCCAACACCTCACGCTTCACTACGGCTTCCTCTCCACGACTTTCCAGGTCCCCTTCCACAATCAATTCCTCCCTCGCTCGCTCCGCATCCGCAGGCGCCCGATCAATGACTTTCCAAACCACAGCGACAACCTGCCCCAACGCCACTAGGCCCAAAATCCAAACCGCTACGCTGAATGTGCGACCCACCGGCTGCCTCGGTATCACAGGAGGTTCTAGATTTTCCATGATCGTCAGCTCAATCGCTATCCATACACGTCCCGCCCTGACCGTCAATTCCCCACAGATTCCAGCCACGTGGAAGCACCTTAGTTTTCGTCGCATTCACTGTCAACCAACCAGCGCCCGCCCGCCAACAGACGCCTTCCATCAATACGCTTTCAATTGACCGACCCTAAATTCTCCCTTCTGGTTTTACCATACGCCCCGGCGCTCCACACCCATGCAACCGGTCCTCCGCCAACATCCACGCCCCATTCACCTCGATGGCGCCACTCCCGAAGAAATCGCGGCCCGCCTCCACACCCTTCCCGGCTTCGTCTTCCTCGATTCCTCCTCGCGGGAACTGGCTCCGCCACCCAATCACCCCAGCCCATCCCCCCGTGATAGCTTTTCACTCATCACCGCTCGGCCCGAAAAAATAGTCCGTGGCCACCTCGACAATCCCGCGTCCCTCCGCCAATACATCACTCACACCAGCTCCCAAAATACCATCGACTGCGGTTTCCCCACTGGCGGAGCTTTCGGGACAGTCTCATTCGACGGCTCATTCACATTCGGAATCTACCCCCACGTGCTCGCCTTCCACCACCCCTCCGGCGAATGGTTCGAAGTCGGAAACATGCTCTCCCGTAATCTCGCCACCGCAAAATCTCCCCACCCCAAACCTTTTCACCCCGCCCAGCCCCTCCACTTCCAGTTCGAAACCCCGCAAGAAGTATTCATCCAAGCCATCATGCAAGCTAAGGAATACATCCGCGCCGGCGATATTTATCAGGTCAACCTCAGCCATCGGGCTATCGCCTCTTGGCCCGCCCTCGCAAGCCCCTTCGACCTCTATCGCACCCTCCGCCACGTCTCCCCGGCACCATTCTCCGCCTTCCTTCAAATCAGCAAAGCGCAATCCATCCTCTCGTCCTCGCCGGAGCTGTTCCTCCGCCTCAGCGGAAACGCCATCCGAACCTGCCCCATCAAAGGCACTCGTCCCAGAAAACACGAGCCTGCAGGAGATGAAAAATCTGCCTATGACCTCCTCACCTCCCCAAAAGAAATCGCCGAACTCATCATGATTACTGACCTCGAACGCAATGACCTGGGTCAAGTGTGCGAGTTCGCCTCCGTCCAAGCCTCCGAACTCCTGAAACTCGAGCGCTTCGCCCAAGTTTTCCACCTCGTATCCACCGTCGATGGTACTCTCCGTCCGGAAATCGACCACCTCGATGCCCTAAAAGCCTGTTTCCCCGGAGGCTCCATATCCGGCGCTCCCAAGAAACGCGCCCTCGAGATCATTCAGGAACTCGAAGGCACACCCAGAAACCTTTACACCGGCGCCGTGGGCTATCTCGGCACCAACGGAGAATCCCAGTTCAACATCGCAATCCGCACCCTCCTGATCAATCACCCCGCCAAAATCGCCCATTTCCACGTCGGAGCCGGTATCGTCGCCGACTCGATCCCTGAGAAGGAATACAAAGAAACCCTCCACAAAGCAGCCGGAATCCTAGCAGCCACAAAGGCTTGGAACCAAAAATACCGCCCTCTTGCCTAAGGGCCACCAATACACAAAAAAGACCCGCAGCAGATCTCCCCGCTACGGGCCTTTTCTATAAGTGTCTTGCAGGCGCTTACAGCGACTTCTTCAGGTTGCTTGAAGGACTGAATCGAACGGACTTGGACGCATTGATATGCATCGCCTCCCCCGTTTTCGGGTTCCGCCCCATGCGCGCGGCTCTTTCAGTTACCTTGAACGAACCAAAACCGACCAGCTGAACCGGACTTCCACTCTTGATCCCTTTTTCCAGGCATTCCAATACCGCCTTCACGGCGTCTTCTGCTTCGCGTCTCGAGCTTCCCTCCAGCGCCCCCTGCACACAATCGATTAAATCAGATTTGTTCATGGCCTTCTTTTATGGGACGTCCATGCTACTGTAAAGCGATTTTCGACCCCCTTTCCCGATTTATTCTGCCCGCCAAGCCCCGTCCCTCAAGGGCTCGCGCCGATTCACCGCCCCGACCCTCACCCCCTTTCATCCTCCCCTCGGGACACTCCCCACAATAAGGCCAAATTCCCCCAATCCAAGCACCCGCCTTGCCTCCAGGTCCCAATCTGCTATCATCTCAACGGATGTCCTCCCTCGTCGTCGAAGTCCAGGTCCGCGCCGTCCTCCCCACCAGCGGCGGATGCGCCGTCTTCATCGGGAACGACGACAAGGTTTTCGTCATTTACGTCGACCAAAACGTCGGAGCCGCCATCGCAATGTTCATGCGCCATACCCCCAAGGAACGGCCGCAAACTCACGACCTCATCGGCGACCTCCTCCTCGCCCTCGGCGTCTCCGTCGAAAGGGTCGTCATCAACGACTTTCAAAATGGAGTCTACTACGCCCGCCTCATCCTCCGGGCAGAGAATGAACTCCACCACAAAAAAGTCGTCGAACTCGACGCCCGCCCAAGCGACAGCATCGCAATCGCCATCCAGCAGAACGCCTCCATCTATATCAGCGAAGAGGTCTGGTCCGACGTCGAAGATATGTCCGATGTCCTCCAAAAAATGGAGGATCGAGGCTTCGAAGAAGGACATCGAGAGGAATAAACATTAAGGGCTTGATTCCCCTGTTCGGATTCGGGAAAGTCTGCTTCCGGCAGCTTCTTACCAAAGCTCGCCCCAAACACCACCGGGGCCTCAGAATAGGGAAAAATCTCCGCGCACCTCGCTTTTTTCCCGTCCCTCGAGGCCCCCTCAGCATGTTATATCATCTATGAAAATTCTCTTACTAGGCGCAGGGGGCTTCATCGGCGTGAATCTCACCGAAAGACTTCTCAAAGACGGTGTCCACCACGTCACCGCCGTCGATATCCACGAGGAAAAAATTCAACACATCCTTGCCGATTCCAAACTTCGCTACCTCCATCTCGATATCTCTGCCGACGAAGCCAAAATCGAAGCCGAAGTCGCAAACGCGGACGTCGTCGTCGACCTCGTCGCCTTCGCAAATCCCGCACTCTATGTCACCGATCCCGTCGGTGTCTTCGATCTGAACTTCACTCAAAACATGAAAGTCGTGCAGCAATGCCTCCGACACAAAAAAAGACTCATTCAATTCTCTACATGCGAAGTCTACGGCATCACCGCCGCGCGAGCGTTTGGCCTCGACTCCAAAGATCACCCCTGCCCCTTCAACGAAGACGAAACCCCCCTCATCATGGGGCCTATCAAAAATCAACGATGGATCTATGCCTGCGCGAAACAACTCCTCGAACGTGTCCTCCACGGATACCGTATCCGAGACGATTTTAACTACTCTATCATTCGTCCCTTTAACTTTATCGGCCCTCGCATCGACTTTCTGCCCACCGAAGAAGGCGGCGGAAACCCCCGAGTTTTCAGCCATTTCATGGATGCTCTCCTCTACGGCACCAAGCCCATGCAGCTCGTCGATGGCGGAAACGTGTTCCGCGCTTACACCTATATAGACGACGCCGTCGATTGCATCGTTCGCGTCATTCAAGACAAAAATAATAACTGCAATGGCGAAATCTTTAACGTCGGCAAACCCGATAACGAAATCACCATTCGGGAACTCGCAGAGAAGATGCGATCTATTTTTGACGAACACTTCCGCGTCGATAGCGATCCCCCACCCCCGGATATCGTCGACGTAAGCTCAGAAGAATTCTACGGTCCCGGCTACGAAGACTGCGACCGCCGAATCGCTGATATCACTAAAGCCCGCTCGATAGTCGGCTGGGAACAACAATACGAGATCGATGAAGTGATCTACAATACAATGGAGTACTTCGTCGATCGACATCGCGAAGCTCATCCGCCTTCGGAGATCACCTCCGAACACGAACCGGCGAGAGCAGTTTCCTCCTGACCTAAAAAGGAAACAGAACTTTCCCCACTCCCCTCTCAAAAATCCATTCCTTCTTGCTCAGGGGACTGGCGCACCCTCGTCTCTACGGGTATAGTGTTCCCCCCACCCCATGCCTCCCAACAACCCATCGACTCCTCCCGATCCGGAGGATTCCCTCACTCTGGATCAGGATGGACATCCTCGACCCGTCGCGAACCGAAGCGGCCTCTCACCGAATCAGGTCTTCACAAAAAAGGCCGCGCCACCGTCCGTCCTCACCAATCCTGCCGCCGCTACCGCCGCCGAAATCGATGCTAGCCTCCGAAAACTCAGGCGCACCGTCAAAGTCATCAGCCTTATTCTGTTGGCAATCGCCGGTATCACAGCCATCGCCCTTTACAGTCTTTTCGCCTACCGCTCAAGTAAGTCCCCAGCCCCGCCAACCCTGAGCGACAATCCCTCAAAGACACCCGACGGCCAGGCGACGATCGTTAACCTCACAGCCTTTACCCCCCAAATGCGCAGTGTCGTCGAAACGTTTTCCACGGCCACTTCCATAGACGATCTCCTCAAAATTTGCCGCGATCCCGAACGCGTCGCCCCTCTCATCCATGACCACTATAGCCGCAACTCATTCCAGCCAATGACCATCAAGGAGTTCGCTCTCGGCGATAGTCTCGTCATCGAACAAGATCAAGATAGTGGCCGGGAGTTCGTCTACGTCGGATACGAAACCAGCGACTTTAATTCGAAAGTCGTGTGCCTCGAAATTGTCGATGGTCAGTTCAAACTGGACTGGGAAAGTGCCGTCGGATATTGCGAGATGAGCTGGGACGATTTCAAACAAACCCGTCCTCCCGATCCCACGCTCTTCCGGATCGTCGCCATGGCAAACGACTACTACAACTACGAATTCGACGATGCCGAAACCTGGGCGGGCTATTCCATTCTCGACGGCCAGGGCAATCCCCAACTATACGGCTTCGTGCGCCGCGATAGCGCCGAATACGAAGGCATACTCACCGCTCTCAATGAAACCCAGAGCGCCTGGCTCGTCGTTCGCCTCAAGTTCCCCGAAAACGCCCAATCCAATTCCTGCGTCGAAATAACCGACGTCGTCCACGACCGCTGGGTCCTCGGTCTCCATGTCGAAAGATTGCCCCCTCTCCTGACACCGACTCGTTAGCGCATCGCCGGAGAATGGCACCGACTCCACTGCCTTCGCCCCCCCTAGCGCCGCATCGAAGAAACGGCTGCCGCCATATCCAGAGCCCCAAAACTCGAGGTCCCCGCTACCATTACGTTCGCCCCATGCGCCCCCGCAATCGCTGCTGTCTCGCCGTCAATTCCCCCGTCCACCTCTATGTGATAGCTCAGGCCGCGTTCCTCTCGCGCAGCGCGGGCTGCCTCCACTTTCACCATCACTTCCGTCATGAAAGCCTGTCCCCCAAACCCCGGCACCACCGTCATTGCCAACAACAAATCAATCTCCCCAAGATAGGGCTCCACATCCTCGAACGGTGTCGCCGGATTGAACGCCAACCCACGGCCACATCCTGCCTCTCCGATCCCAGCTAAAGTCGATCGCACATCGTGATCCGCCTCCACATGCACCGTGATGTTGTTTGCACCCGCCTCCACAAAACGCGGAAAATAATGATCAGGCTTCACAATCATCAAATGCACATCCAAAAAGGTGTCGGTATAACGCTTCACGGCGCTCACAAACGCCGGCCCAAATGAGATGTTGTCCACAAAATGCCCGTCCATGATGTCCAGATGCAACCAATCCCCCCCGGCCGCGTCCGCTCGCTCTACCTCCTCACCCAAGCACCCCCAATTCGCCGCTAATACGGATGGCGCCACAATTCGCCGGTCACATTCTCTCATACCACACGACCGTAGCAGGACCTCCCTCTGATGTCATCCGCCCTTTCCAACACTACCCCACCCAATTCTCAAACCGCATGAATGACCCAAACACAAATCCCGACTTTATCGACCTCCAAAGTGATTCCTACTTCATGCACGAAGCCCTCCGGCAGGCCCGACGCGCATACGCAGCCGAAGAAGTTCCCGTCGGCGCCGTGATCGTTCGAAATTCCCAAATCATCGCTCGGGCATACAATCAGGTTGAAACCCTCAATGACGCCACCGCCCACGCCGAAATGCTCGCCCTCACCCAGGCCGAATCCGTCGTCAATGACTGGCGTCTCACCGACTGCGATCTCTATGTTACCAAGGAACCCTGCGCTATGTGCGCAGGCGCTATTATCCACTGTCGCGTTCGCCGCGTCATCTTCGGCTGCCCTTCAGAAAAAGACGGCGCCGCAGGCAGTGTCTTGAATCTCCTTCAGCACGAAAAACTCAATCACCACTGCACTCTTACCCCGGATGTCCTCCGGGATGACTGTGCTCAACTCCTCAAATCATTCTTCACCGAAGCACGCACTAAGCCCCGCAACCCTCATTCTCGGTTCCCCCCCGATTCCCATCCCAACTGACTCCAGACACTGATGCTTTTTCTTACCCACTTCTCTTGTTCCTACACGATCAACATACAGTCTCCGTAACTGTAAAAACGATATTTCGCACGGATCGCCTCGGCATACGCCTCCCGTATCAGCTCCACCTCCGCCATTGCACTCACCAACATCAGCAAAGTCGACCGAGGCAAATGAAAATTCGTCAACAAAGCCCCCACTTTCCCAAAACGATACGGTGGGTAGATAAAAATATCCGTCTCCCCGCAATGAGCCCACACTTCGCCGCGCTCACGCATGCAGTGCTCTAAAACGCGGGTCACCGTCGTCCCCACCGCGACCACGCGTTCCGCACCGTCAATGCGTCCCGCCGCCATCTCGCCAATCTCATACTTCTCAGAATGCATTCGATGTGCCGCCACTTCATCACTCCGAACGGGCAGAAATGTCCCTGCTCCCACATGCAACGTTAGAAATTCATGGGCCACCGCACCCAGTATCTCCCTTGTGAAATGCAATCCCGCCGTGGGCGCCGCAATCGCACCCGCCTCCCTCGCATAAACCGTCTGATAACGGGCCACATCCGCGTCGTCGTCATCACGCCGAAAATAGGGCGGCAACGCGAGATGACCATGCTCCTCAGTATCGACAAGTTCCTCGAAATCAATCAGTCGCTCACCGTCTGCCGCCACCTCACTCACGACGCCCCGCACCCCTCCCACCACCACCTCACGCCCAACTTTCATCCGCTTGCCAGGCCGAACCATGCACTTCCACTTTGTGGGCGAAAAAACTTCCGTACGCAACAGCTCCACCCTTCCATCATCAGAATAAAACCGCGCCCGCACAACCTTGGTGTCGTTCAGAACGACGAGGTCACCCAATCCAATCATCTCTGGAAACTCGCGAAATCGATGGTGCGACACTTCCCCCTTACCCCGGTCTACCACCATCATTCGAGATTCTTCTCGATTCTCAAGCGGTCGCGAGGCAACTAGTTCCTCGGGTAAAGTATAGTCAAAATCACTCGTCCTCATGCTTCTTCACCCTCCGGTGGGCGATCGTCCTCAACGCCGCAATCCTTGGCAGCCATGTCCAACACCTCACGTACCCGACCCAAAAACCGCCAGCCACGCACAAACTGACTGACCGGATACAACGCAAGCAATCCCCAAATCACATACGCCCCTCCCCACAACCCAGGGAGCACGATCATCAACCCCAAAACCACCAGAAATAACACGGTCACTTGGATCAAAAAAGACGTCGGGATCGCCGTTAGTTTCACCCGCGTCAGTCGATCACTCTCTTCATGATATTCCGTCACCGTCAATAATTGCACCACCCAAGGAAACCCCGGTCGCGACACTTCCAAATCCCAGCGCTCCCACCCCATTCCCGCATGCGCTGTAAATCCACCGCCTCGTAATCCTTCCACCCGCTCCGACACCGCTACCAACAATTCATCCCGCGTCACTCCGCGCCGATTCCAATACCGCGCGACCCTCGTCATCCGAACCAAACTCCACTGCGGCCACCACGTGAGATTCCGAAGATCCGGCGCCCCGCGCGTCCCACGGGCACTTCCCAAACTCCCTATATAACGCGTCCATCCACGCACCACAGGCTGTGCCCATGACAAAAAACATAGAGTCAGGCGCTCTCTCCCGGTCCAGCCCGTACCCGGGGGGCCCAATCGCCGAGCCACTAGCCACGCCCGAGCGAGACTCGAACCAAGCATTGTCAGCCCAAGCAACCATAACCAATTCATACTCAATACAATCCCCACCGCCACCAAGAACACAGCGACACCTTGCCATAGCCATCCGCCGCAAAATACTCCCACAAGCGGCCATTGCCCGCCATACACCCGCTGAAATGGGGCATACCCAAATACCCCTTGGTAAATTCTTGCCACCGATAAACTCAAGTGACTCGCGCCCGTTGCTCCATGGTAAACAAATCCACGCCACTGCGCGCCGCCAAAGGGCCCAAAACGATCCGGATGACGCCGAATTAACAACGCTTCCGCCCTTCCATATCCCGCCTGCTGCTTCAAATACCCGCCCACAGTCGCCCGACGTCGATGCCACACCATCGCTGCCGGTGCAAACCCAATCCGCATTCCCAATTCCTGGAGACGCCAGCAAAAATCCACGTCGTCTCCGGCCACCCGATATTCCTTCAAAAATCCGTCCACTCGCTGGAATGCATCCCACCTCACCGCAAGATTGCAGCCCGGCAAATGCTCCGCCTCAATATCCGTCAGCATAACATGCAAAGGGCCACCCGGTGCCGAACCAATACAGTGTTCCACCCAGCCACCGTCTGACGGTGGAATGTTGGGCCCTCCCACCGCCACATACTCTCCGTCTTCCAATGCCGCTACTAGGAATCCCAACCAATCCTCGTCTACTTCGCAGTCATCATCCGTATACGCCAGGATTTCCCCTTCAGCCTCCATCGCTCCCCGATTCCTCGCGGCACTTAACCCTTCATGCCCCTGGCGAACATACCGAACACCCTCCGCCGCAAAGTCCCCCACCAACGCCGCCAAATCCGGCTCGGAGCCGTCGTCCACAACAATGACTTCCCGGTTCCGATAACGTAATCGTCCCAAAGACTCCAAACACGCTCGTAAAGTGCGTCCCCCATTGTGCGTACACACCAGCACCGAAACCTTCGGGCCATCCGTCAACGCCCGCTCCCGATCCAACCGGCCCTCTTCCAATAACCAGTCCCGCGCAGTGTCGCATACCAGTTTCTCTTCGCCCCCCCGTGTCATCATCCCGAATTCCCATTCGCGAACGTCCTTGCCCCCGCGATACCACTCGTCCGTATACGAAAACCACACTCCGCCCCCAAGACCGGCCTGCGCAGCTTCTTGCCAAAACCACCCGCATGCATCCGCTTGCGCCGCTTGACCACTCCCCAGCGAATCCAAACCAAACTCGCTCACCACGAGAGGTCGGTCTCCAGCCACATGATGCAATCGCTTCAAATACCGCCCCAAGGCAACCGAATCTTCGAGAAAAACATTAAAGGCTACAAAGTCCTCATTGCGCGGGCACAAATACTCCGTCGAAGGATAGTTAGCATACGCAAACAGGGCCTCACCATCTACGTCTCGACCGGCCTCAATCAATTCCTCCAAGAAAGAACGCACCCGCTGAGGCCCCATCCAACGCACCAAGGTCTTCTCAACCTCATTGCCGACCAAATATCCCAAAACACCTGCCGATCCATGATGCTCCCGAACCACTCGTCGCACCGATTCCACCGCCCCTTGCCGAATACTCTCATCCTCAATAAAATCCACGTGCTGTGCCCACGGCACGGATACGACCACTCTCAGACCTAAGTCGCGGCAGAGCCCCACAAATTCACGTGAAGGACTCTCATAAACCCGCACCACATTGATCCCAAGCAACACCATGCGTTGCAAGTCCGTCTCCCACCGCGACCGCTCAACAGCCACATCCTCGGAAGGAGCAAACGGGCCATAGGTCACACCACGAATAACAAATTTTTCATCTGCTAACCGGAAAAACTTGCCCTCTGCCCGAACTCGATGTCCCGCACGTGCGATCACACCAGTAATGTTGCCATAACTGGCTCGTCGAACAACCCTCCGCTCACGGGTAGGAGCATCCCCCGTGCAGACGAGAGCTACAACCGATGTCCAACCACGCCCCGAAGCCGCATGACACCTCGGCGGATTCGCGCCTTGACGGTTCCCAAAGGCTGGCCAAGTTTCCGCGCAATTTCTTGCTGAGTCATTCCGCCGAAGTAGGCCATTTCAATCGCCTCGCGCTGCTCGTCGGAAAGTTCCAAAACCGCCGTGCGAACAGTCTCCGCACGTTCATGCTCGGAAACCTCATCAGAGGCATCCCGACGAGTGGCGGTCGCTTCGAAAACCTTCGATTCTTCAGAGTAGCCGTCCCGTAAATGGCTACGCCGTTGCTTCGAGCGTAAACGATCAATCGCACGATTTCGCGCCAGGGTAACAGTCCAAGTAATGGGCTTCCCCTTCGATCGATCATACAAGTGGGCCTTTTGCCAAACCTGAGAAAACACTACTTGGCTCACATCCTCCGCATCCTGATGATCATTCAGAACCTTGTAAACCGTCGCAAACACCAGACCAGCATATCGATCATGTAACTTCTCAAAACAGACCCGATCCCCCTTGGCGACACCAGCCATCCACCGTGCTTCCTCCGTCGCCCTCAAATCCTGTTGCACCTTATTAACGTTTGTAATCGCATCCGTTTTCATCTTTTATAAGATTATCTTAATACTGCTTATCTTTCCTGCAAACAGTTTTTGCATTAAACTTACTTATACATAGGAGTATGCCTATTAATCTATCTAATAAATTGTCTCCGCCCCTCCCCATCGACTTCCAGCCTTAACTCTGCCATTCTTGCCCATAACCGTAGACATGTCCTCGAACTCATTTACACGCGTCATTCGCTTCCAAGACTTCGGTCCCCCTCAACAAGTCCTTCAATGCAGATCCGAACCCACCCCTCCTCCTCCAAAGCCGGATCAAATCCTTGTCAAAATCCTGTGTGCCCCAATCAACCCCGCTGACCTCAACTTCGCCGAGGGCACCTACGGAAAGAAACCCGCTCTCCCTGCTACCCCAGGCAACGAAGCCGTCGGCAGAGTCATAGCGATCGGCGATTCCCTCAGCGATCAATTCCAGCTCGACGACCATGTGATTTTCCTGAACCGCACTGGCCTGTGGCGAGACCATGCCCTCGCAACAGCCCATCAGGTCTTGAAAATTCCCGGCAGCATTGCCCCTAATCAGGCTTCTATGCTCAGCGTCAATCCTCCCACTGCCGCACTCCTCCTCGAATACTTCACCCCACTGAAATCCGGAGACTACATCGCCCAAAACGCCTCCAACTCCGGAGTCGGACAAGCCCTCATCCAAATCGCAAATGCGCTGGGCATACACACCATTAATTTCGTCCGGCGCAAAGAACTTTTTCACGATCTAAAAGCTCTCGGAGCCAATCACGTATTCGTCGATGATGACAACGGCTTTACCGCCGCACGGGAAACAATCGAACAACCCCCAACCATCGCTTTCAATGCCGTCGGAGGCGAAAGCGCCCTCCGCCTGATGGACCTCCTCGCTCCGGATGGAATCCATGTGACCTACGGTGCGATGAGCCGCCGCAGCCTCAAAGTCCCAAACAAATTCCTGATCTTCAAAAATATTTCCCTCCGAGGACTCTGGGTGACGCGATGGCTGGAACACGCGTCCGCAACCGAAATCGAAAACCTTCTCAACCCAATCGCTCAGCTGATGCTCGAAGCTAAGCTCAGTCTCCCCGTCGAAAAATCCTATCCTCCAGAAAAAATTACCGCCGCCATCGAACACGCCCAAAGTCAAGGCCGATCCGGCAAGATACTCCTCGACTTCTCGTCGTGAAGACTTACTTCTGCGGAGGTTGTTTCAAATACCACTCGTCCCGCAGCTTCCGCAAACGCTCCATCTTCTCCTGCTCAATCTTGGCGCGCTCCTGCACCATGTGAATAAAGTCGTTGTTGTCACCATACTTTGACCATGGACCGTAAGGTATCTCCTCCAAATCCACGAAACGCCAATCCACTTTGTCCGTCCCACCTAAGCCAAGATAATCCCGCACCGCGGGAGACAAATCAATCCCCGCACCACTATTCTCCCGATTTTTCGGACGCGCATTCCCGAATACATAATGATAGTCATCAGTCGTCCACGGCCCACAATCCTCCCACTGCGCATAACAGACTTTCCCCCCTGCGCGTATCGCCACCCAACGCCCCCAGCACACACTCCTCCCCTCTTTCTCAAATTCATCTTCAAACCACGGAATCACAAGTCTTGCCTCAGGCTTCGTCTTCGCCCACCCAATCGTGTCCTTATACGGCAAGGCTACATAAAACGGATTCTGCCGCGGTAGAAATCCCTTCGGTCGATAATCAACCGTTCGATTCTTCGGGTCCGGGTCGTCAAACCCCCCATAATTTTCCATCCAGTTCACATCCCATGAACTCTTCAAATTCGAAACGGTGTTCCGACCAGCCGCTTTCTCTCCAATCCAAAAAACAGTCGACGTAATCGAAAGCTTCCAAGGATATCGCGTATAGGTCGTCCGCGGTTGCACCGGCGCAAACACCTGCGGTAAACCTGGATCGGAATTCATACTCGAAGCTCGCGCCGAACCGGAGCTGTATCCCGTTAACGGTGGTGCCGACTGACCAATCGCCCGAGACGTCCCCAGAACAAAGACGACCAACGTCCCAGCCGCCAAGATTACACAGAAGAAATGTCGTCCAGAGAATGTCATCTCAGCGAATTCACGAAATACACCCTCGCGACTCGTCTCACCCCCACAAGACTACCCGATCCATCTCCGAAAATCCAAGAAAAACCTCACCCTGAGTCCAACCACCCTACTTCTGATCCCCAGAACCCTCTTCCCGCACAATGTACGAGGGGTCATAGACAATTCCATCCATGACCACAACATCCTTCGCGCAACTCCCATCTACACAAGTCCGAGGCACCATTGCCTCCACAACGGCCAGTACCGCGCCTACACATATGATGAAAATCGTGCTCGCCCTCATACCCATAACCTAACCCTCAAAACGCTTCACCACGATCGCCGCATTGTGCCCGCCAAACCCAAAAGAGTTGCTGATCGCCGCATCCACCGTCCCTTCTCGCGCCTCGTTCGCGACGTAATCCAAATCACACTCGGGATCTTGGTCCTCCAGATTGATGGTCGGCGCCACCTTGCCGTCTTGAATCGCCATGATACAAGCAGCCAGTTCTACGCCTCCGGCTGCCCCGAGCAAATGCCCAGTCATCGATTTCGTCGAACTCACCAGTAAGCCATCTTTCGCGTATTCACCAAAGCTCCGCTTGATCGCTTTCGTTTCACAAATATCCCCCATGGGCGTCGAAGTCCCATGCGCGTTCACATACCGCACGTCCTCCGGATTCAATTCCGCATGCTTTAAAGCCATGTCCATGCACCGGCTGGCACCCAACCCTTCCGGATGCGGCGCCGTCAAATGATACGCATCCGCAGAAACCCCATACCCCGCCAACTCACAGTATATCTTAGCCCCACGCGCCTTCGCGTGGTCCAAATCCTCAATTACCATCACCCCCGCACCTTCACCCATTACAAATCCATCACGCCCGGTGTCAAAGGGTCGCGACGCCCGCTCCGGTTCGTCGTTACGCAAACTCAAAGCTTTCATGTTCCCAAATCCCGCCAAGCCCATCGCCGCAATGGTCGCTTCCGCCCCACCGGCAATAAACCCGTCCGCATCCCCAAACTTAATCATCCGCCACGCCTCCCCAATATTGTGATTCGCTGTCGCACACGCCGTCACGATACTCATGTTCGGCCCCTCCAACCCAAACTCCATCGCAACCATCCCACTCGCAATGTTCGCAATCATCATCGGAATGGTGAATGGAGACACTCGCTCTGCACTCCGCTGCAACAAAGTGGTATGCTGCAACTCCAAGGTCCGCAACCCCCCAATGCCGCTCCCCACCATCACGCCAAACCGACCACGATCTACCCCTTCAAAATCAATCCCGGAATCCACATGCGCCATCTTGGAAGCACCCATCGCCAACTGCGTATACCGATCCGTTCGCCGACTGTCCTTGGGATTCTCAAAATATGGCTTCGGATCGAAACCAACCACTTCCCCCCCGATCTTGCAGTCATAAGGACTCGTATCCAAGGACTCGATCCGACGAATTCCACTCTTCCCGGCCACTAAATTAGCCCAACTCTCCTCAAGATCGTTACCCACTGGGCTGATAATCCCAATCCCCGTTACCACCACTCTACGTTCTGTCATTGCCTTCATGCTCTGCCGGTCTTCCGCTCGACACACGGATTATCCGTGCTTCCCGTGGGTTCTCAAGCCCTCCTTTCGAAAAAATCACCCCACAAGAAAACACCCAAAAATGCCCCTAGATCTCCCGAATCTTCGTCCGCTCGTTCACACTGTGACACACTGGGCACCGCGGGAGGGGATCCGCGCTCTCATCCTCATACTTCAATCCGCAAATCGTACATACCACTTGAAAACGACGCGCCCGCTTCTCCCTCCGCCGCCGAACCAACTCCGCCCCAAGCCAAACCACCACTAAGACCGCCAAAATCGCCATCAAGTAGAAAATGATAATGTCCGGTAACGAAACCCTTATCATCGCTCTTCCCCCTCCTCCCCGCTTTTCCCTACCGCTTTCAAATCATCCGGCAATTCCAATGGAACCATACCCACCTCCGCATCCTCAAGGTCCACAGGAGGCTTTCGAAGCTTTGGCAAATAGCCCGCATACGATGGCACATATGGAAGTGTCAAATCACCTAGCCCTCCAGCTGGTGCCGTCTCACGTAACCCAGTATCGAAATAAACAACCCGGTCCTCCACCCCACGCAAAACACCTCGCACCGCCGGTTCATCCGAAACTAACCGCGTCACGCGTGCCGGCACCGGACTAAATCGCTCCGGCTGCGGATAGACCACCTGAAATAGGTAAAACCCAAACGCGTGCACGCTCGCAGATAGCAAGACAAACACCCCCAGCCGCCGATGCGTCCCCCGCTGGCGCGTCCAATCAAACGTCAATCCCCCACGATCCCCAGGATCGCTCACTACCGCTGTCTCGCCTCCTGACATATCATAAGCTGTTCAATTCCGACGTTCCGGCGTCGTCGCCTCATATAATTCGAAATCTTGATTGATCACGACGTTGCTGATCTCCATCACCAAACCATGAGGAGCGGAACGGTCAATCCGCATAATCACTTGCCCCACTCGATCCGATTGATTCTCCAATGCCTCAGCCAAATTCCCGAGCAACACGGGATCCTCGTTCAAGTAAATCCGCGGTGCCGGCCCTCCCGTCACGGTAATGACATGCGCCGCACCTACCGAAGGCAAGGCCGAACCCGATGTTGGCAACTCAACCGAGATACCAGACTGCACCACAAAACGTGATCCCAACAAAAAGAAAATCAATAGCAACAGCACCACGTCCAGAATTGGAGCGGTATGCAACACCACCGGGTGGGTCTTCAGTGTGCTCTCAAGTTTCATGCCCGCATCGAATACCCAAGCACGCGCAAACCAAAATCCTCCTCAGGAACTCGCGCTTTCAATCCCAGATGACGAGCGTTCCGTTCCAAACCCAATAATGTCTCCTGAGTCCTTCCGCGCATCGATCAGTATGTTCACAATCTCGATGCCTCCCCGCTCCATGTCATGCATCAAGCTCCGAGCACTAGTCGCCAAATAAGAATACAAAATAAACGAAGGAATCGCCACCACCAATCCTGCCGCAGAGGTGATCAAACTCTGATAGACCCCCTTAGATAACTCGATCGGAGTCGCAAACCCACTCGCAGCGTTCATCGCAATGAAAGTCTGAACCAATCCCAAAGTCGTCCCCAATAACCCAATCAACGGCGCCACATACGCAATCGTCAACAATACCGCAAGATAACGCTCCAGCCGCGGCACCTCTAATTGACCTTGCTCCTGCACAATCTCTTTCAACTCATTCCGCGGTGCCTCATGCCGCTCAATTGCTACTCGAATCACCCGCGCCACCGGTCCAGTCGCACCCGTACACTCATACAAAGCTTCCGCGTAATTCTTCTTACGGATCAGGTTCGACAAGCCCTGCAATAAATCCCCCACATCCAAGCGCGCGCGATGAAAATACAAGTAGCGTTCCACCGCAATCGCCAGCGCCAAAACACTGCACCCCAACAATAACCACATTAATGGCCCGCCCCTGAAAATGAGATCAATCATGAAGAAAAACGAGAATCAACCGCGGACGAGAGGTGTCACCCGTCTATCCCCGATCCAACAACTAATATCATCCCTCGTCCCCCAACCTGGCAAGGGATTTCTCTTTTCCTGCCATCGCCTAGGCTTCATTCCTTCTTGAAACGTCAAAGACTGCCGGCTACCCCCGCCCCGCTCCACCAGGCGAAACTTCGCCTCCTCCGCCCTCATCCATTGTGAAAGGACTCTTAAACGGTGGGCGCAACGACGCTTCGTCGCCCGCTTCTCGCGGAGGTGGCGGCAAAACCAAGCCCTCCCCTCCTCCTTGAACCAGCCCTGGCGAATCTCCCGGGGGTGCCACCGCACCAAAAGACGGGCGAGGACCCGTCGCATACGCCGGCGGATCATCCCGCCCCACAAACGCGCCCGTTCCCGGAGCTTCAGGCTGCGGATCAGGCCGGGGCGGGGATTGATAAGTCGGTGCCACCGGTGTGAATATCGAGGCCGGCTCTTCACCCACCGCTCGTCCCAACTCACCGCCCACCTGAGGCGGAACCGACTCCGAGCGAAAAACCGAATCTGCGCCCGCATCAATCGAAAAAGGAGAAGGCGCCGGACTCGCCACATCCGCACCACCAAAAACAGGTGACGTCAGGTCCGTTCGCTCGCGAGGCTCCTCATCTGAAGAACCGGCCAGCGGTTTCGCTTCAAACACTGGCTCCACCTCCTGCCTGCGCCCGTCTGCCGTCGATAGCGCATCCGTCTCTAGAAAGGGCTCCTCGTCTTCTTCACCCGACAATGGCGCCACTGAGAACACATCTTCCACTCTTCTTTCCATCGCCTCCTCAGCGGGTTCCAAATCCTGCAAAAAAGGCAAACCGTCTTCCCCGTCGCGCGCTTGCGCGGCTGCTTTCAGCTGCTCCTGCAGAAATGGCAAATCATCACTCTTTGTCGCTTCTACATTGCCGCCTTCCGCATCAAGCAACGTTACCGGTACGGTCCCTTCAGCGGTCGCCGCTGCGGCCGAATCCGCTGGCTCCTTCACTGCAATAGGCCCAACTTCCTCTCCCATATCGGACCCCAAAGGCATCATCACTTCCTCCGCCACCAGCGCTTCCCCAATCGACTCCGGCACCAATGCAGACTCTAAGCCCGATTCTCGTTCCTCCTCCGCCTCCGCCCTCACCCATTCAGTCACCTCTCTTGTTCCTCTACCATCCGCAAATCCAACTCCCGCACCTGCCTTCTCCGATGCCGCTCCAAGGTCTTTCTCAACCATGGCTCCACTAATCGCCTCCGCAACCCGCTGTGAATAAACACCAACCAATCCCGAAGGTACCCGCGCGCCAAACACACTCACCAACAGCAGACTCGACTCCACAGGATACAAATGGAAATGAGTATCCCGACCATGATGAAAACAGCCTTCAAACTTCTCTTCTCCCAATCGCTCCGCCAGCGCCTGCATCGAACCAAAAGCTCCCGTGGCCAGCGCCCCCAGCGCATCCATCCTTCCCGCCGGCAAATCATCACCACCACTCGAAGCCACCGGCATGCCACTCTCATCTAGCAAAGCAACCATGTCTAACTCCACATGAGAACGATACCGCACCAATAATCCTGACACCGCTTCATAAATACCGGGAGCGATCTCCATACTGCTCATCCCAAAATCATCTCGCATCGAGAAACCGCTTGCAGCCACATCCCGATCACCTGCACTCGTCTGATTGCTTTCACTGAACATCATCACATTCCTTCCTTATCGCGCTAATCCCTGCGCCGCAGAAACGGACTCCGGGCCACTCACCACAGCTCTCCTCTCCTCCCCCGCCCCGTCCCTTCGCGGCGATGCCGACGTCGCACCTCCACCAGCACCCGATACCCGGTAAAAGCGCTCCAATAGGAACTGCGATACTGCGTTCAAAACCGCAAACACTTGATAGCCATCTTTCGCAACCGCCTCATATGCGGGCAATTTCCGGGGTCCGCCATTCAAAACCGCCTCCAGTTGGGCCACCGGAACAACCCCGGGCAAGTCCCGTTTATTATACTGCAGGATCAAAGGAATATTCGTCAAAGATCCTTGGTTACGCTCAATGTTGTTCTCCATCGTTCGAAACGCCCGCACATTCTCCTCGAGACGGTCCGGCAAGGAGTCTGCAACAAACACCAAGCCGTCCACTCCCTTCAAAACCAATTGCCGTGTCGCATTATACATCACCTGACCCGGAACCGTGTAGAGCTGAAACTTGCTCTGATACCCATTCGCCAAAGGCGCATTCACCGGAAGAAAATCAAAAAACATCGTCCGGTCAGTCGATGTCGATAAGGATACCAAATCACCACGCTGATCACCCCTGATACGAGAATGGATATACTCCAAATTCGTAGTCTTTCCGCCCATCCCAGGCCCACAATAGACTACCTTGAAGACAACTTCCTTCTTTGCGTGATTGATGAGGGCCATTCCAATTCCATTCGCAATCGCGACTCTTAAATGTGAAGCTTGCCCAGCTCACGAGCGATCAAAAATAGTCGCTCGCGAACACCAGGCACCATCCGTCGACCAGAGTGTAGCACACTCAAGCAACGATTCTCTCCGATAAAAAAGCTCACCATGCCACGATCCGTATGCACCGTGAAAGTCTCAGCGTTGCCTACCCCCAACCCCGAACTCATCTCCCGCATATTCGCATATAGCTGAGGCGCCATTCGCGCAAAACCACCCGTCTCTACACTCGAAGGAAAATTACCTCCCATCACCTCGCCCTCACCCGACAATATCAAACAAGCCCCGATTCCCGGCAGATCACTCGCCAACTCCGCCACCCGCTGACTCGTCAAAACCTCATCCGTCATCAACGCCGCGCGCAGTTCCAATAAGTCGTTCGCCTCGTCTTCACCCCAGGAAAAATCCCGACCTCGTCCCTCTGCACTCTCAGCGGATGTCGCCGTCACCCCAGCCGTCGGCCGCGCCGGTTCCGCTGGGGCCGCGCGCCCGGCAACGACCGTTTCACCCATGGCAGGTCGCGTCGTTGGTAAATACGTCTTCAGTGGCAAATCATTTGATTCAGTTTCCATCTCTTTTTCAATTTCTTGGCTGGTTAACCCGTCCGTACTCGACATCGCCGATACTCCTGTCGGCTCCGTCAGCAAAGTCGCTTCCAACGATTCAAGCGGCTGCGGCTCTTCTTCGACACTCACCGATGAAGGCATACCACCAAATGGATTCAAAAAGGCCCTCTCCGGCTCGGACGCAGCTTCCGCGTCGCCCGTCTCATCCCTTTCAGAAGCCACTTCCCCCTCTAGGCGTTCAACGCCACGGAGCTTGTCCCTCATTTCTTCCCGAACGTCCATCTCCGCTTTCACTCTCACTTCCACATCATCGTCAGCGTCACTTTCCGCCCCGTCCACGTCTTGCGCTACCGGCCACCCGCTCGCCGCATCCAATAACGCCGCTGCCTCCGCAGCCGCCTCTGCTGCTTCCGCGTCCACCACTTCCGGTAATGAAATCGAAGACGTTCCTTCTGGATCTTCAGCCCCTGCCTCCGAAAACGGTGTCCCTATTGAGATCGGTGCCTCCTCTTTCCCCTCCAATGAGATTTCCTTTTGCGCGCCTCCCTGTCCGGCCATCCCTTCACCCAATTTCTCTTCTGCGAATGGCGATGCCACCGACTCCTTGGGTGCCGCCGGACCCGGCGATGGGATCTGCCGCATCACTTCTCCAATCGGCAACGCTACCCGATGAGACAAATCTCCTTTCGCAAACGCGGGCTGATACGCCTCCTCACAACCGTCTCGAATCACCTCCAATAACAGAGTCACTCGCCCGGTCGTCAGTTGCGGCTTAATCATGTTGAAAGGTAAACGCGTTACGACTCCCTCAGGAATCTGTCTCGCATCAAAGCCAAGCGTCTCCGATGATATCCCCGACAAAATTTGGCGTAACGACAATTCCATTAGCTCACCCCCTCCGTCACCCACATCCACGCGGCTTCCATCCACGCCGGCTCCTTCAGGACCCTCATGAGACGGACCAGTCTCCCCAAAGGAGGGATTTTGGACACTGCCACTGGTCGTTAAGCCCGCGTCGAGAGATTCGGCAATCGAGGCGAACTCGCTCACCCTGGAGTCCTCCGCCTGAGGGCCACTCGGAAACGCCGGTATCGCCGGTTCTTGAGGAAAATCACTCGCCCCCGGGGGCGGCAAGTCACGAATCTCCCCATCCCGCTCAACCTCACGCCGAGGTTCAACAACGGCATCAGGCGCAAAAGGCGATTCACCCATCGCTCCATCCAAGACCGGCGCTGGCGCGGGCGGCCCAGTTTCGACAAAAGGCCCCGGTGCCAACCCGGACGCCGCCTGTCCTGAGGTCGAAGCCGCAGGAGGAGGCAGCTCCATCGAAGGCGATTCCCCGGCAACACCGACTTCCCGACCCTCAATCTCAGACATAGACGTACCATCTCCCAATGCCTTCTCCGGAACCAATCCCGCCCCCGACACTTCGCCGCCAGCTGCCCACGAAGCCCCGTCGCTATTCATCGGCTGATAGCCCGGCACCTCCCCCTTTAATGGATCCTGCACCGGCGGGTTTACGTAGAATGGATGCTCCGAAAAAGGAGGCCCTTGCTCCGGCTTCACGGTCGTAAACGGCGATGGCTCCACACTCGAAACCCCGCCCGCTTCTGCCCCTTCATCATTAAGGACAGTCTCCTCAGCTTCGCCGACCACGGTGCCTCTCCCCTCCGCGTTGGCCGGCGGCGTGAAAACCGAACCGAAGGGCGGCGCTTCGCCTTCCACCGACTCGGTGCTAGAAGCCGGACCTGGCGGTGGGGCCCCCTCGCCACTGCCCGCTCCCGCCTCTAATGAGGGCGACACCGGACCTCCCACTTCGGAAAATGGACTTGCCCCACCCATCGGCATCGAAGGGGCGATCGGCGCGACGGCATCCCCCTCCCCCGGTATGGGGCCAACCGATAACTCAACGGGCAAATCGCCAGATGGCACGGCCGGCGCCGGTGCACCGCCATGGGCCTCCGACCCAAAAACTTCCTCCCCCTCCTTTTTGAAGAGGTTTCGAAATGAAAAGGACATGACCTACAAACTCAATCTGCGCCAAAAAGACACGCACCCGTCTTGTCGTCCCTGACTCTCCCTTGACGCACAACCGATAACATATCCCGTATTGGACTTAGTTGTCAATATTTCCGAATTGCTAAACGTTCTTAAATATTGGAACCCAAACCAGCTTTGCTCGTCAAGAATGAAAAATGGAAATGCAACCTCGCTCCTGCAATCTCCCCCGGTCGCCCTCACCCGCCTGAAGCCAGCTCTCGTAACACCCGCTTCAACCCCAACTTCTTCGCAGCACTCAAACGGTCCACAAACAAGACTCCAAATAAATGATCCACCTCATGCTGAATCACCCGCGCCAACAAACCGTCCGTCTCCAACTCCACCCTTTTCCCGTCCAACGTATCCATCGTCATCTTCAATGCCGTCGGCCGGGTCACTGACGCCCGCACATCCGGAATGCTCAAACACCCCTCCTCCATTGCATCCCGCTCCGGCCCATACTCAATCTCCGGATTCATGAACACCAATGGCATCGATTCCTCCACATCCCGTTCCTCACCATCAACCCTCAAATACGTAACCGACTCCGTCGCTCCACCAATGTCCGCAACCGCCAACTGAATCGCAATCCCCACCTGCGGCGCTGCCAAACCAATCCCCTCCGCTTCAACCATCGTCTCTAACATGTCTTCAACCAACACCCGCACTTCATCGGTCACTTGCTCAACTCGGGACCCTTTCTCGCGCAAAACAGGATCTCCATATATCACGATCTCTCGTTTCATCCCTCTCCACCTAATTGTATCCGCGCCGGCACTTCCTGAATCTTGAACCCCGACTGATTCAAAGCATCCCATACCAATACCAAAAATCCCAATGGAATGTTCTCGTCCGCCCGCAACTCAAGCTGCATCTCCGGCCGCGCCTCTTTCAAGGCCAACAATGCCCTCGCCAAATCCTCAACCGCCACCGCCTCGTCCTCCACATACACTTCCTTCTCAGCCGTCACCGATATCGTCATGCGTGAGACCGGTGTCCCGTCCGCCTCAAGCTCAGAGGACTTCGGCAAAGCAATGTTCAACAAGGCCTTCTTCGTCTTGAACGTGGTCGTCACGATGAAGAAAATGAGCAGGATTGCCAAAATATCGATCAACGATACAATGGGCACTATCGGGGACGCTTTCTTGCGCGTGTAAAACTTCATCGCCCCAGCCCTAACGTGCCTCCGGTTGACCTACTTTTGGCGACACCTCCCTCGCCCGCGGCGGCGGCACCTCGCCCGGACCGGGCCGACGAATCGCTTTCGCCATCTCTTCCTCACTTGGAGAGCGATACAATACCCCAATCACATCACTCATGATGACCTCTAGCCGAGCCGACAAACGCTCAATCTTCTTCATGAAATAACTGTGCGCCACCACAGCCGGAATCGCCACCGCCAAACCCGCAATCGTCGAATTCAACGCCTCAGCAATCCCTCTCGCCACTTGCTTCGGATCCGTCCCGTCTACCGCATCATCCCCCAATGTCCCAAATACCCCCACCAATCCTGATACCGTCCCCAATAAGCCCAGCAATGGCGAAATCGTAATCACCACTTCCAATATCGCCATCCCAAACTGTAGATGGACCACCTCCTCCCGCGCGCTCGCTTCCACCGCCGTCGTCGCCTCCTGTCGGTCCTCATAACCCTCCGCAAACGCCGTCCGTGCAATCCGCCCCAACGTCGAATCATCATCCGCCACCAAATTGACCAACCGGTCCGTATCGCCTTCCCGCACACGACGATCCAGTTGCTTCAATTCCGCTTCCAAATCAGATGAGATCACATACTTCCATCGCAAACAAATCGACCGATGCACCACGACCGCCAAGGCCACCAGCGAACACAGCCCAATGAAGATCATGAAAAATCCCCCCGACCGCAGAAACTCCCACACCATGGTCACCGATCCGGTAGCCAATCCGCTTCCCATCACCACTTCCTTGATCACACCCCCCACATAGAGAGCCAACCCATCAATAAATAATAACGTCATAAGTCACATCCAACATCCCATTGTCGAGAATTCCGATGATCTCCTCCGGCATCGGTGGGATGTCCGCATCCATTACCGCCCGCATCGAAAAATTCGCCATGATCTCATTCGCATCATTGTCCGTTACTCTCAACTCCCGAGGCGTCCCGTTCGGATCAATCTTAAATTCCAACTTCAAACTGCCAAATACCACAAAATCCATGTTGTCCTGCCGATACCGATGCCACAATCGCCCGATCGCTGCCGAAACCGCCTGCTTGTAACGCCCTAGCGGAGTCTCCTCAGCAAGAACCGATGCGCTCTTGCCCGTGTTGCTCAAACTCCCCCTCATCGTCGTCGCCCGCGTATGCGGCGTAAAACCAGTATCCCCCGGTATCGGCATGGTCTCCGGCGCCGGTGTCTGCGGCGGCTGCGGCGGACTCGGCTCCACCGGCAACTGCTGCGCCATTTCCTGCTCCAGTTTCTTCAAGGCATCCTCCGCCTCGGATAACACTTCTTCCATGTCTTCCTCCACCCGCCCCTCCGTCTCCCGCATCGCATCACCCTCCCGCGGCGACTGCGTATCCAAAATATCCAAGGCATCCGCAAAAGAACGCTCCTCCATCGGCGTCGACGCAGGCAACTCATCCGCTTCTCCTTCCCCCTCGCGCACCTCTTCCGCCCTATCCTCAACATCAATCAACTCCATCGGCGGAGCCAAAGGAGACGGCGGGACCGCCATTGCCGCCTGCGAAGGCGCCGCACCGGCCTGATCCAATAACGCTTCCCCATCCACATACTCCCGATCCGCCAATTCCTGAACCGGTAAGTCTTCCATGCCCTCGCGACTCGGAAGATTGTTGTCCACATCCGCCTCCGGCTCCATCTCCGACTGCTCCGCCGTGTTCTTATCGGAATAAAAGGGAGCATCCTCGGGCTTCGCCTCCTCACGATTCTGCTCACTCGTCCGGATAAACTGCTGCTGCGGAGCCTCCACCACCTCCGGCTCCACCGAAGGCGCCTCCACCATGATCTGCGGAAAATACATCACCACTTCCGAAGGCTGCTTCGCCTGCGCCTGCTCAGAAGAAATCATGCTCCCAAAACCGACGAGCAAGATCGCCAACACGGCAAACAGCAGGTGCAGCGCCACCGATAACACGACAGAGATGACAACGGCTTTGCGACGATTCATTCGACCCACACTTTTACGAAAAACAAGAAGCCTCAGCCCCCTGTCGGCTCGAACATAGCATAATCACCCTGTCCTTGCACAGCCCCCAAACACTCCCTCACGCCCGCCTCCCCCAATGATACAAATATTGCTGAGCATACCCGCGGTTGTCCCCAAAATAACGCTCCGCAAACAACTGCACCCGCGCCAATGGCACTCGCCGCCCCCCCATCCGCCGCCAATAGTGCTCCCGCAAAATTCGCTCAATCCACACATCAATCGGAAACGCACCCAACCGCCCAAATCCAAACAACATCACGCAATTCGCGATCTTCTCCCCAACCCCATAAAACTCACAGAGCTCCTCCCGCAAGGCCCCGTCACCCATTGATGCCATCTCTTCAAGGCTCCTCTCACCCGATGAAATCGACGCCGCAGCACGATACAACCCACGCGCACGATACCCCATCCCGCACTCCCGCAACGCCCTTTCACCCGCCTCCGCCAAAATCGCCGGTCTAGGATACCCCCAAACCTCACGACCACACACCGTCCCCAACCGCTCCCCGTATCGATGGCGCAGCTTGAATGATATCTCACGAATATGTGCGACCTGCTTCAAAGATGAGGTGATGAACGTCGCCAGACACTCCCAAGCCGGTTGCCGAATGATCCGTAACCCCGGACAATACGCCACGGCCTCCTCTAGTATCGCATCCCCCGAAGGAAAACTTCCAAATATGTCCTCCATCACTTCATCTAAGCCCAGGTAAGCACGCACACGTTCCTCGTCTCCCTCGCTGAAAGTCATGCACCCATCCGTATCCGCCTGACGAACCCACACCGCCCGATCACCCACGGCACCCACCCACTTCACCGTCCCCCGTTC
This sequence comes from Verrucomicrobiota bacterium, assembly GCA_039182965.1. Classification (GTDB taxonomy): domain Bacteria; phylum Verrucomicrobiota; class Verrucomicrobiia; order Verrucomicrobiales; family DEV007; genus JBCDBW01. The sequence goes on along the minus strand of JBCDBW010000013.1, from coordinate 25,138 downwards.
TTCAGCCACCCTCTCCCAATGAAACACCTGGCCGCTGTTCAGCGTCGCACCCAAATCAAACCCACCCACCCCATAGCCACTCACCGAATAAAATAACTCAAACTCTCAAGCTCCGCCGCCAAATCAACATTGTGCACCGTCACCGTATCGGGCACTTGCATGACCACCGGCGAAAAATTCAAAATCGCCTGCACCCCAGCGCCCACCAACTGATTCGCGACACTCTGCCCATGAGGCGCTGGCACCGCGACAATCCCCATCTTAATCCGGTTCTCTTCAATAAAGTCCGTCATCTTGGCCACCGCATAAACCGGTACACTCAAACCGCGCTTGCGAAGCACGTCGGCATCCTCATCAAAACCCGCCACAATCTCAAAACCTTCACGCTGGAATCCTCCATACCGCAACAACGCCGATCCCAAGTTCCCAACCCCAATTAAAATCACCGGTTGCAACCGCGCCTTGCCCAACACTTCCGCAATCGTCTGCGCCAAAGTCTCCACATTATACCCCAGACCCCGCGTCCCAAACTGACCAAAATAAGCCAGATCCTTTCGCAATTGCGTCGACTTCACTCCTGCCGCCTTTGCCAACGCCTCAGAGGAAACAGTCTCTAACCCGTTCTCCAACAGGGTTTGCAAACATCGCTGATACAAGGAAAGCCGATAAATCGCTTTCCGAGGAATATCCTCCTTTGCCATTTGTGAAAAATCGCAAAGAAATGAAATAAGTCAAGCCAGCAACACTATTCCTTCGTTAGCAAACCCATAAGCCCCGACAAATCCACAGCCCCTCAACAAGGCCATCCCAACGAGACACTCATTCAGCCCCCATAGCTCTCTTCCACACGCTTCGCCACATCCAGATACCCGTAGTCCGCCTCGTAAATCTGCTTAAAGCACTCCAGAGAATTATCCTTGTCCTCCAACTTCTCATACACCAAACCCATGCTGTACAGCACATCCTTCTTCGTGCCGTCCATCGCGAACAACTCTGCGTCCGCCTCCTTGAACTGACGCACTGCCAAGTCTAACATGTTTTTCTCCTCGTAACACTTCCCGAGCATTAACATCGTGCGAATCCGTAAATGAGGATTCGTCTTCGCCCGCTGCAATTCCGGGATCGCATCCGAAAAGTCACCGGCCTCAAACAGGGCCTGGCCCAATTCAAAGCGAAGCTGCGGATCCGTCGGATTCCGCTCGACACGTTCACGCGCCTCTTTGATCGCCGTCGTCGATTGCTCCTTCTTCATCTCCGCAATCTTCGCTTTCTTCTCCTCACGCACCGCCTCGTCTGTCTCCGACTTCACCTCTTCTTCCATCTTGTCCATCTCTTCCGTCCGCTGCTTGTCCCGCATCGCATCCACCCGCCGCGACAAGGCCGTATCCCCATCGCTCAGCTGAAATGCCCAATCATAATACGTCAGCGCTTCCCCCCATTCCTCCATCTGCTCATACAGACTCGCAATCCGTTTCACCACCGCCAAGTTGTTGGGATCCTCCGCATATTGATCGGACAGTTTCGCCAGCTGCTCCTCCATCTGATCCCGAGTCATCGCAGCCCGACTCTCCTGCTCCAACTCCGCCGCCTCGTCAGAACTCGCCAAGGTTTCCTTGAAACTCTTGCCCTCCCAGCTCTTCTTCATCGAAGCCCGCGCCGTCGCGTTCTTCTCCCCCTGGATCGCCTCCAAATCCGCTGGGTTCTTCTCCAGGATCTTCTCGTAAATCGACGCCGCCCGCTCAGGATCGTCGTGCTCCATGTGAAACGCCGCCAACTGATGCCCCACCTTGGCATTGTCTGGATGCCCCTCCAATATCGTCGCCAACGCGAAGGCCGCCGTTTCCGGCATCTCCGCCGCAACCGCAGCGTCAAACAAAGCTTGGTTCGCTTGCGCATTGTGCGGATCCTTCTCCAGCTCCTTCTCAATCCCCACAATCGCCGCCACAGGATCCTTCTTGATCTGCCCCTGAAACTTCACCCCCGACAACCCACCACCAATCTTCAAAAGCTTCTTCGATGACTTGGCCTTCTGCACTTCCGCCCCCCGCAAAATCTTCCGCCCATCCAAAAACTTAGGCTCCTCCTTCAATACCGCCTGCAACAAACTGATCGAGTAATCATAGTTCCGAAGCTCAATCGCACTCAACGCCTTCAAGTAAAGTTGCTTCAAATTCGCAGCCAACTCAGCTTCCGTTACGCACTCCGGTTCATTTGCTTCTTCTTCGTTCTCGATATCTTCAGACATAACTTCGGCAGTGCTCATGAGTTTTGCAGGGGGATGATTGGATTTATAGAGGAATGCAGAGACCCCTGCCACCTGGTGCTTCCGCGCCAAACGAAAAGGTTGTCTCTATCACGTTGAGGGAGCTCCAAAGAGCACCCGCACCACCGGTGCGAATGCCTTACTGAGCCCGGGAAGGTAAAAAAAGAACCTGCCCACCCTTTAATAAAGCCAAAAATCACACTTTTAACAACTCCGCACCCGAATTTTCCCCGTTTTCCGCCCTTTCCAACCAGGCCACCCCGCATTAAGCTCTTAACCTTCCTTCCCTTACCCCACCCCGTCATGCCCCTTCGCCTCATTCTTTCCCTCACTCTCTTGAGCGGTCTTGCCATCAGCCCGGTATCCCACGCCATGGGTAAAAAGAAAAAACAACGCACGATGGTGTCGTTCCACCTGGAAACGTCCGCCGACGAAGCCCCAAAGTTCGCCTTCCCTCACACCCTCCCGGGAACCAACATCGAACGATATTTTAAAATCAATCCCGAATTCACCAACCGCCAGATCATGTGGTTCCACCCATTCGATTCCAAGGATGGCCGCAGCAATGGACTCGTCTTCCAACTCGATCAAGCTGCCACGATTCGCCTCGAAGCCATCAGCGCCCAAAACCGGGGAAAATACCTCGTCACGAGCCTCCTCGGCGCCCAGTCCGCTCCGATCCTCATCGATCGCCCCGTCGACGACGGCGTCATCGTCGTCTGGGATGGCGTGTCCGATGCCCAAATCGCAATGCTCGCCGAAGAAATGAACCAATACCAAGACCCCTCCAATCCCGCCGATCCGAAGCAATACAAAAAGGATCTTAAGAAGGAACAGAAGAGACCCGGCTACCCTGACGACGTCCAAACCCCCATCCTCCAACTTCCGCAGCCAGGCGAAACAGCCACCTACACACCATCGCCTAACCAATATCCGAATGCCAGCGGCTCCCCGCCTCCCACTTCCCCGAACCCTGGTTCTCCTCCTCAGCCTTGGTCAGGCGCCACCACCCCGCTGCCACCCCCCGGAGCCCCCGTCTCCCAACCTGCTACCACCGTTCCATCCAATAACACTTTCTCCCCGCCACAATACATGCCTAATCAGCCCGAATACCTCCCCCCTGCCCCCGGCGAGGACACCTTTAACGAGCCACCACTCCCTCAACAAAAGTCTGATCGCGGCGATAAGACCCCTGTCTACCGCCCCGGCTTCGACCGCTGAACCACCCTCCAACACCACCGAGGATCTCCTTCAAGTTCCCGCACCGATGCTCCTACTCCACCGCGCTCTAGCACGTCCCTCCTTTGCCCTCATCTTCCTTGCCGGACTCCTCTTCGTCCAGCCGCCCTCCGCCGAAGCACGTTCCCCTCTCGACCTCGTCCTTCCCACGGAGAACACCAAAATCTTCTCCGATCCACCCAGCTACTACATGTATGTGAATCGAAGCTTCGAAGGACAATCCTCACGGCCCTGGCAAGGCGGCCAATACGGCTTCATCCGCAACCCCAAACGCACTTCCGCCGGCCTCCTCTACACCAAGTTCCACGAGGGCATGGACGTGAAACCGGTTCGCCGCTCACCCGATGGCACACCCCTTGATGAAGTCTTCGCCGTCGCCGCCGGCCGCGTCGTCCATGTAAACGACAGTTCATCCGCTTCCAACTACGGCAAATACATCGTCATCGAACACAATTGGGGCGACGGTCCCTTCTATTCGCTCTACGCCCACCTCATGAGCAGCAGCGTCCAACCCGGCCAAACCGTTAGTCCCGGTACCCCCATCGGACGACTCGGCTACACCGGCGTCGGCCTTGACAAAACCCGCGCCCACCTTCACTTCGAACTTAACATGATGCTCCACCGCGGCTTCGAACGCTGGCACGACAAATCGTTTTCCTCCCCCAACCACCACCGCATCTTCAACGGACTCAATCTCACCGGCATCGACGTCGCCGATCTCTACAAAGCCCACGCAGAAAACAAAAAACTCTCCCTCCCCGACTTCATCCAAAATACAGAACCCTACTTCACCGTCCTCACCCCAAAGGGCCCCTCCCTTGACCTCCTCACCCTTTACCCTTGGCTTGGCAAAAAAATCTCCCGCTCCGACCCCTCATGGGAAATCACCTTCTCCGCCTCCGGCATCCCCCTCAAAATCGAATCCAGTTCCAAAACCGTCTCCGCCCCCGTCGTCACCTGGGTCAAAAAATCACCCACCTACCACTCCTACTACACCAATGGCCGCCTCTCCGGCGCCGGCGAAAACGCCACCCTCTCCAACTCCGGCAAATCCTATCTCCGCCTCATCACCGGACAGTTCTGACCAGTCTCATGGCACGCTAGCCCCCTGCGCCGCCTCCCACATCGCATACCAATCCTGCCGCTCCAACTCAATCCCCGCCGCCTTTGCCGCCGACTCTATCCGCGACACCTTGTTCGTCCCGATCACCGGGACCATCCGCGACGGATGCGCCAACAACCACGCAAAGGCCATTTGATCCAAAGTCGCCCCCCCATACTTCTCAGACAACTCCCCCTCCACCAATTTCCGCACCCGCCCCGCCGCCTCGTCCGCGGGATGAAACAATCGCCCCCCCGCCGTCGGCGACCACGCCATCGGACTGATCCCCAATCGCTGACACTGATCCAGCGTCCCGTCATACAACGCCCCCATCGACAACACACTCGCCTCCACCTGGTTCGTCACCAGTCCTCCCTCCACCAATGGATGCAACACTTCAAATTGGTTGACGGTGTAATTCGAAACGCCCGCATGCTTGATCTTTCCCTCACGGATCAATCGATTCATCCCCTCGGCCGTCTCATCTGCTCTCGTCAGCCAATCCGGCCGATGCACTAACAACACATCCAAGCAATCCGTGTGCATCAACCGCAAAGACTTTTCCGCACACGACACGATGTTCTCAGCCGTCGCATTGTAATGCGCCACTCGCGCGAAATCCTTCTCCGCGGACGGCACATCAATCCCGCACTTCGTCACAATCTCAAACTGATCCCGCAATCCCGGCGCTTTCCGGAACGCTTGCCCCAACGCCGCCTCCACCGCATACAACCCATAAATCTCCGCCGTATCCAAAGTGGTAATCCCCAGCTCCAAACACTGCTCCAATCGCTTCACCACCTCCGCCTCACTCGGAACCCCTCCCTCGTCATCCAATAAACGCCACGTCCCGTAAACCAATCGGCTCACCTCCGGCCCATCCTTCGACAAATCAATCCGCTCCATACTATTTCAATACACTCGCTACCCCGCCTAAATCCAGCTCCCAACTTTCACAGTATAATCCCCTTATAAGAATGAAGGATCCCCCCATCTTCCTCGCCCCTCTAAGACCAAGGGCCGGAGCACGAGGAGACCGCCCCTGCATGCAAACGTTTCCTCCTTCCACGCACATTGAGGCACCCGCCATCTAGCTCTCAACCTCCAGTTTCCCGTCCACAATCCGCGAAATACCCAGTGGATTCGCCTCCTTCAATTCATCCGGCAATACCGATTCCGGCGCATCCTGCCACGCCACCGGCCTCGCGAAACGAAAGATCGACATGCTCCCGATTGACGTCGATTGCCCGTCCGCCGACGCCGGATAGGGCCCACCATGCACCGTCGCATGCCCTGCTTCTACACCCACCGGATACCCGTTGAAAACCAAACGCCCAACCTTTCCCGCCAAGACCTCCAGCAATTCACCGTTCGCCGCGAAATCCGCCTCCGTCCCATGCACCGTTGCCGTCAAATTTCCCTCCATCGATCGCGCGATTGCCAACGCCTCTTCTTTCCCCGACGGCTTCACGACAATCGTCGACGGACCAAAAACTTCATTCCGCAGATCCGGATTGGCAAGAAACCCCTCTCCCGAAATCTCAAACAAAACCGGCTCCGCTACAAACCCCTCACCGTCCGCCCCGCCACTTCCCGCCAACACACGGATCCCTTCCGTCCCCCGCACCGACGCGACACCCGCCCGATAGGCTTCCCGAATTCCCTCTGTCAACATCGCCGCTGTAGGCGAGTCCGCCATCAATCGCGCCAATCTCTCCACCATCTCGGACCCGTCGCTCTCAGCATCCAAGACGACCATCCCGGGATTCGTGCAAAACTGGCCCACACCCAAATTCACCGCTCCTTGCAAGCCCGCCGCAATTGCCTCGCCACGCTCCGCCAACGCCCCCGGCAAGATAAACACCGGATTAATACTCCCCATCTCGGCAAAAAACGGAATCGGTTCCGGCCGCGCCGCCGCCAAATCCATCAACGCCCGCCCGCCCTTTAAAGACCCTGTGAAGCCAACCGCCTTCACGTCCGGATGCTGCACCAACAATTCGCCCAAATGATTCCCCAACCCAAACAACAACGAGAAGACTCCGTCCGGTATCCCACATTTCTCCACCGCTGCCCGTACCGCATGCCCCATCATTTCCGCGGTGCCCGGATGTGCCGGATGCGCCTTCACAATTACCGGGTTTCCCGCCGCCAATGCCGACGCCGTATCACCGCCCGCCGTCGACAAAGCCAATGGAAAATTGCTCGCCCCAAACACAACGACCGGACCGAGAGGCCGCAGCATCGATCGCATGTCCGGCTTCGGAAGCGGCTCACGACTCGCATCCCCATGATCAATCCGCGCCCGCACCCACGAGCCCTCTTCAATCATCTCCGCAAATAATCGCATCTGGCCCGCGGTCCGCGCCGCTTCCGCCCGCACCCGCGGCTCCGGTAACGCGGTCTCCGCCATCACACGCTCCATCAACCCGTCCCCCAGCGCCTCAATCTCCTCGCCAATCGCCCGCAAAAAAACCGCCCTCTCTTTGCCACTCAAACGCCCATACGGCACCGCCGCCGCCTTCGCCAAGGCCACCGCCTTATCAATCTCGGCCTTGCTCGCCGTAAAGTAACTCGGACCCAACGCTTTCCCAGTCGCCGGATTCATCGCCGTCATCTCTCCCCCCTCCGACGCCCCGCGCCCTCCCCCAATCAAACTTGTGCCCAGTAATTCCATGACCCTGAAACCCTCTACCCCACCCCCTCCGTCGTCACGAGAAAAATTGATCCCCTCAACTATCCCGTCCTCGCGTTCGCATCGAAAGCCTAATCCGTAAACGAAATGTAGGCCACCACCCCAAATCCGATCGCCGCGGGCACAAGACACACCCCCGCGCCAAGCAAGTCGCCCCGCAGCAACCCAAGCAATCCGCCCAAGAGCGCGATCAATCCCACTGCCAAACACCCCAGAATCGCGAGCCCCGGCGCCGCCCCTCCCACATCATTGGTCTTTTTCGGTTCCGTCATACCTCCATCCTATCAATCCAACCCCTCTTGTCAGCTACAACCACACTCCTTTTTTCAAAAATCAGAACCCACCTCGTCATCCACGACACACGCTCCACCCGCCCAAGGCGCCCGTCCCAAAAGTCGCCAATCACCCCGCCCGCCAACGGCTCGATCAATGCACGTTCGCCAGCCGTAATAATAAGCCCCGCATCGCGTGATTCGCTCGCCGAAACGCATTCTCTTCCCGCGCCAGCATCTTCACTCCCGACTGCACAAATGGCCCCTCCTCCAACTCCCCAGAGTTATCAATCAACGCCCGCAAACTCGCTCGCGTCATCTCCATGTGAAACTGCAGTCCCAATACCCGGTCCTCATACATAAACGCTTGATTACGACAGCCCGCACTCTCAATCAAATGCTTCGCTCCGGAAGGAATATCAAACGTGTCCCGATGCCAATGCAACACCGGCATCTCGGACTGCATGTGGCCCAAGACCTCAGCCCCATGCCCTTCATCGGTTAACCAAATCGGAGCCCACCCAATCTCCTCATGCTGATTCCGCCGGACATGCGCCCCCAAAACAGAGGCAACTAGTTGAGAACCTAAACAAATCCCTAACACTTTTTTCCCCTCCTCAATCGCCTCCTTGATTAACCGCTTCTCATCCACCATCCACCCATACTCCCCTTCGTCCCTGGCACCCATCGGCCCACCCATCACCACCAAACAATCAAAGTCATCGCTATCCGGCAACGCGACTCCCACCTCATACAATCGCGTCGTCTGAAGAGGACAATTGTTCTGTCCCGCCCATCCCTCAATCATCCCCGGCCCCTCATACGAAACGTGCTGCAAAACATGAATTCTCATTCGCCCCGCGCATTCCCTCCCTTCTAACACGAAGTCGGCACCTTCTGAGCCAGCTTTACCGCATGGTCAATCGCCCCGCGCACAAATCCCAAGCACTCCACCGCCCCCGACGGCTTTCCCGGTAAGGCCACCACCAGACTCTCATCCACCACCGCCGCCAAACTGCGCGATAAGATCGCATTCGGCGTAATCTCCATCGATCGCCCTCTCATCACTTCACCAAAACCCGGCACTTCCACCCGCATAATCTCGCGAATCGCTTCCGGTGTCACATCCCGTTCCGCAATCCCCGTCCCTCCCGTCGTCAATACTAAACCACACCCCTGCTTCGAAAATGAACGAATCGCCTGCTGAATACCTCCTCTCTCATCCGGCACCACCGCTTCCGCCCGCACTTCCCATCCATACCCCGTTGCCGCCGCCCGCAGAGCAGGCCCTCCGTGATCCTCATACTCCCCGGCCGATGCCCGGTCAGATACCGTGATGATCCCTACCGCAATGCTCATGCTTCGATTACAGCAGATTTCTTCTTCGAAACCAACTCCACTCCCTCAATTCGCATACTCTTGTCCACCGCCTTGCACATGTCATAGATCGTCAACGCGGCTACACTTACCGCCGTCAGCGCTTCCATCTCCACCCCCGTCTCCGCCGTCGTCCGCGCACAGGACCGAATCTCAATCCCCTCAGGCCCCAACTCAAAATCCACCGATACAAAACTCAACGGCAAAGGATGGCACAATGGCACCAACATTCCCGTCTGCTTAGCCGCCTGAATCCCCGCCACCCGCGCTACCGCCAACACATTCCCTTTCGCCACCCCATCCGCCTCAACCAAGCGCAAGGTCTCCGCCTTCAATCGGATAAATCCCCGCGCCACCGCCTCCCGCCGCGCCTTCGCCTTCCCCGACACATCCACCATCGACGCCTCACCCTCTTCCGACAAATGAGTCAACCCATCATCCAATGCCCCCATATCCTCTCCCAATTGTTAATTCCTCGTTCCTAATTCCTAATTCGGGCACCGCCCGCCTCACCCTCCAATCGCTACCATCCGCCGTCCCGGTTCGTAATTCTCCCGAAACTCATGCTCCCTCGGCTTCCGCGCCACCACTTCCGCGAAAAATCGCGCCACATCCTTGTCACTAGCCCCTTCCTTACGCAACACCGCCTTCATATCAAACTCCAAATGACTCCCCAAACACGGCCTCAACTTCCCGTCACACGTCAACCTCAGTTTGTTGCAGCTCTCGCAAAAATGCAGATTCGTCATCGCCCCAATAAAGCCAATCCGCTGTTGCCGGCCCGGCACCCGATAATACACCGCCGGCCCATTCGTCTTGAAACCAGGATCCGCGATCAATTCCCCGAGACGATCCTCCACCAACCGACGGGCCTCTCGCGACGATAAAAAATTGTCTTCAGATAGAACATGCGTGGTGCTCACGGGCATCAGCTCAATGAAACGCAACAACAACCCCCTCTCATACGCAAAATCCACCAAGTCATTCAGCTCCCCCTCATTGGTCCCCCGCATCAATACCGAGTTGATCTTAACCACTCCGATCCCCGCATCCTTCGCCGCATCAATTCCCTCCATCACCCTTCCAAGAAAATCCCTGCCCGTCGCTGCCTCGTAGACTGATGAGTCCAGCGTGTCCAATGACAAATTTACACTCTCCACCCCAGCCGCTTTCAACGCCTCCGCATAAGTCCGTCCACCACCACCAGGATACCGGGAACTCAACAAGGTCCCATTGGTCGATATACCGATCTCCTCCAAACCATCCATCTCACCGAGTGCTTCCATAAAGCCTACCACGTCCCTCCGCGTCAAAGGCTCACCCCCTGTCACCCGCACCTTCTGGATCCCCAACCCCACTCCTACCCGCACCACCCGTAAAACCTCCTCATACGTCAATACTTCTCCTCGCGGCAACCACTCCTGAAGCTCCTGCGGCATGCAATACCGACACCGCTCGTTGCATCGATCCGTGATCGATACACGCAAATAAGAAATGCGATGCCCAAATAAATCTTCCAAAATGTCGCGAGCCCTTGCCCCGTCCACCTTACCCGAACTACAACCAAGCCGCCACCGCGAAGCAAGAGCGATTTTTACCTGACGACCTGCCAACCGTGATCTACCCTGACCTCGGGTAACCCAACCCAACCCAAAATGAAACCGCTACACACCCTCCCCCTGCTCGTCGCACTGGCCTTCCTGGCCAACTGCGCCTCCACCCCCCAAATGCGTATCCAAGCGAATCCCGACATCTACGCCGCCATCCCCGATAGCCAAAAAGCCAAAGTCCAAACCGGCCAAATCGCAAAAGGCATGGGCTACAATGCCGTCTTCATCGCCTGGGGCCGCCCCTCAGGAGTCAAGTCCGCCAGCGATAGTTCCGAAACCTGGATCTACTCCCGCTCTTACCCCATCTACTCCTCGGGATTCTACTACGGCGGCTATGGCTACGGCCGCCGCTGCGGTTGGGGAGGTTGGGTCGGACCGGTCGTGATCGGATACGACACACGCATCTATGCAAAAGTCGTGTTTAAACACGGTCGCGTCACCTACTGGGAACGTCTCTCCGGTTGGGGCTAAAAATCCGCTGCCACACCGGCGCCCTGCCCCCTGAAGAGAAAACAGCTCAGCTCTTCTTTACGAACGTAACGCCTTTCAAATTCATCACGAACTTCTTCGCCATCCCCGTTGGCTTGACCGCAATCCGGTAGATGCCGGGCTCCTCAAAACTCACCGCGCCCACATCCACATCGATGTAGTTGTCCTCTCCCCGAGTGTCACGCACCGCCCCACTCAGCAGCTGATTCCCAACAATGACGTTGAACTCGCTGCCCGCTTCTTCTTTGCTCGAAAGGGTCAACGCCACGGCATAGGTCCCCGCTTCCTCCAAACTAAAATCCCAATACACCCACGTCTCCGGATTCGTCCAGTTCACCACTGCCTGAGACTCCTCACCAATATACGCACCTCCCGCCCCGTCCGTTTTAGCCACCGGGGCGCCCAACATCTCTCCCGGAACCAACAACGGAACCTCGCTGATCGCTTTCCCAATCGTCTCCTGCGCGCGCTTCGCATACGGACCAAATGCCTTGTCCTCCGCATATTCCCCCGCATACTCCGATGCCCAATCCTGCGGAATCCGCGACAGAATATCAAATAACAACGCCTGGTCACGCTTCGCATCCGCAATCGACCAAAGATTGTCCAACATCTGCTTCGTGTCCTCCGGCTCACGCGGCGCGGGAATCTTGATCAAACGCGCATAGGCCCTCGCCGCCCCCGCCTTCAAGGCCACATCATCCGTGCTCAATCCCAGATCCGCAATGATCGGCGCCGCCGTGTGATCCGGCCAATGCATCAGCGCCGACAAAACCTCAAACTGATAGTCTTTCGGCTGATTGCTCAAGGCATTCGTAAAAAATTCCAACGCCTTCTCTCCACCCAGATACCCCAATACGCGCAACAATGACTGCCGGTCCGCCGCTTCCAAATTCCCCTCCTCCAACCGACGAATTACCGCCCCCGTTCGCTTCTGATCGGAATCCTGCGCCCGATACATCGTCACCAGTGCCCTCTCCAAGGCTTGCCGCACCTGCTCCTCATCCGTTCCCTCCAGAATAGCAAGCAATTCCCCCGCTTGACTCGGATCCCCCATCAATCGAATCCCGTTCAAAGAATGCGTCCTCAACTCCGGATCACGCGAGGTCGCCACATACTCCAGAAGTTTCGGAACCGCATCCTCATGCCCTCGGATCGTCAATATCTTCACCAAGGCCACCCGCTCCAACCCGGAAAAACTATCCATCTGCCGCATGATCTCCTGACTCACCCCGTCCCCTTTCAACTCAGACAAAGCCTGCGATACCCCATCCTTCACCAATTTCGAATTCCCAGGCCCATAGAACTCTAACAAAAATCGAACCGTCGCAGGGTCACCAACCTTTTCCTCCTGCTCCAAGATCCTCGTCAGTTCATTCTGTCGTTTGATCTCCGCCCCCCGCTTGATAATCACATAGCCACCAATCAACAAAATGCTCATCGCCGAAACCAAAATCACCACCCAGGTCGTCTTTGATATCTTGCCCGAAGAAGACGCACCCTTGCGAGCCGAAGCACCACCCGGCTTCGGGGGTTGATAGCCCGGCGGCGGAGCCGCTCCCGCCGATGGCGCCTGCACCACTTGTACGCCCGCAGAATCTTCCGCACTCCCTGCCCTCACCGGCATCGTCGGTGCCGCGACCGCCTGCACCGGTGCTTGCGCCGCCAACCGCGCCTCCGCCAAGGGACTCGTCTGCGCATTAAAATAATCAAGGGCCTGCTTCGCCGTCTCCGGCCGCTCCTCCATGTTCCGTTGCAAAAGCCACATTACCCACTCCGCCATCCACGACGGCAAATCCGGCCGATACTTCTCCAATGGCGTGTAATTCCCCTGCAAATGGCTCGCCATCACTTGCGCCGCCGTGTCGCCACGAAACGGATACTGCCCCGTCAAAGTGTAATAATAAATACACCCGAGGGAATACATATCCGTCCGTGCGTCCAGCTCCCCCCGCTCAAATTGCTCCGGCGCCATAAAGTAAATCGACCCCATGATCGCATCCCCTTGGTCGCTCGTCTGCACGCTCGGCTTCTTGCTAAACTTCGCCAAGCCAAAATCCAAGATCTTTAACTGAAATTTCTCACTGGGAAGCCAAATCACCATGACGTTCGACGGCTTCAAGTCACGGTGCACCAAATGCAAGTCCTGCGCCGCAATCATCGCCTCCAAGGTCTGCGTCACTACCTCCCCAAAGTCTTCCATCGTTAATACCCCGCGCCCAATCGTCTCGTCCAACGTCTCCCCATCCAATAGCTCCATCACCACAAACCCCCCCTCGTCGTCCGTCCCGATATCATAAACCGTAACGATATTCGGATGCTGCAGCGCCGATAACACCTTCGCCTCATTCATGAGGTTCTCCGCCGCCTCCACTTCCCCCGTATCCTCGGAGGCTTCCGACGCGTCCGGCGGCAACATCCGCTTCAACGCCACTTTCCGCCCAAGATGATTGTCATAGGCCTGATACACCGCACCAATTCCACCCGCACCAATCTTCTCTTCTATCTTGTAGCGTCTCTCTTCGCTCATTCGCTCTCGCAGGAAAAATCAGTCTCACCAACACACGACTAATGCTCACGTCCGCGACCGTTCCGCCGCCGACGTCCTGCCCGCCGATGCCAATTCACGTCCAAAGTAACCCAAACCTACCCAAAAGATCAATTCGCAATCCCAAGCGCCCTAGCCCCCAAGACTCGCAATACCCCGCCCCCGGGAATTGAAATCCACCTCTTCCTTCGCTCTAATAGACCCACGCTTCACCGTCTCCTGCCATGGAAACATTCGACATAACCGCCATCCTGATCACCCTCGCCGCCGCCTTCGCATACCTCAACTATCGCTACATCAAACTCCCCACCACCATCGGCATCATGCTCATGAGCCTTGTGGTCGCCCTTCTCATCATCCTCTTCGGCTCCTCCAGCGGCTTCCTCACGAATACGGCTCATCAAATCATTGCCGGTATCGACTTCAACGAGGTCCTGATGGAAGGAATGCTCTGCTTCCTCCTCTTCGCTGGCGCCCTCCACGTCAATCTCAACGACCTCGCCAATCAAAAATTTATCATCCTCCTTATGGCCACGATCGGCGTCATCATTTCCACCGCGATCGTCGGCCTCGGTTCATTCTACCTCCTCCAAACCCTTTCCCTCAATATTCCCCTCATCCACTGCCTTCTCTTCGGCGCTCTCATCTCTCCCACCGACCCCGTCGCCGTCCTTGGAATCCTCAAAAAGGCCGGCGTCCCCAAATCACTCGAAACGAAAATCACAGGCGAATCCCTCTTCAACGACGGCGTCGGCGTCGTCGTCTTCATCACCATCCTTAAAGTCGCTACCCACCAGGAAGAACTCTCCACCCACCTCATTCTACACGAGTTCGCCGTCGAAGCCCTCGGAGGCATCGCCTTCGGCATTGCCCTCGGCGCCATCGGATTCTACCTCATCAAGAGTATCGACAATTACCAGGTCGAAGTCCTCATCACCCTTGCTATCGTCACCGGCGGCTATAGCCTCGCCATGGCCCTCCACATCTCCGGCCCGCTCGCCATGGTCGTCGCCGGTCTCATGATCGGAAACCACGGGCGCTCCCTCGCCATGTCTCAGGCCACTCGCAAACGCCTCGATGTCTTCTGGGAACTCGTCGATGAGGTGCTCAACGCCGTCCTCTTCGTCCTTATCGGCCTCGAACTCCTCATTGTCCAGTGGACTCCCACCGCCCTCGTCGCCGGCCTCCTCGCCATCCCCCTCGTCCTCGCCGCCCGTCTCATCGCCGTCACCACCCCCGTCGGCTTCCTCCGCTTCTTCCGCCCATTCGAACCCGGTACCGTCCGCATGCTCACCTGGGGCGGCCTCCGGGGTGGTATCTCCGTCGCCCTCGTCCTCGCCCTCCCCCAAAACCCAGAACGCGACCTCTTCCTTACCATGACCTACCTCGTCGTCGTCTTCTCCATCGCAGTCCAAGGCCTCACTCTCAAACGCCTCGCCCATTCCATCCAAAAGGATTCGTCCCCTCCAGCCCCCACCCCTCCATGATCGGAATGCCCTAGCCCCCCTTCTCTAACAACCCATACCAGTCGTCCCTTACAAAATCCACAATCTCAACCTGGTTCGCCTGCCCGCCCGCGTCCGGATAACGCAATTCCAAAACACAGCGTATCCGCGAATACATGGCTGCCCGCTTCCCCAAGCCCGCCGGCGTCTTTACAAACGCTTCCCGCATCCTTTGACCTGCCGGACTCGCCTTGTCCACATACCCATAGAGCTGATATTCCCCGTCTCCACTTACCAACTTGTAACTGTCCCATCTCCCCGCATCACTAAACCCAAAGTTAAAGTAATTGTCCCGCTCGGCCTGCACCCGAAACGTCAACGCCTCCGGTGGCTTGCGTGAAGTAAAATCTACCCAAGAGGTGTCGTTATACTCCACAAACCACTCCCAATCCACTCGCCACCCCTCCGGTAAATAATGCAAGGCCACCCGCTTCGTCGTGTAATCATGCAACTCCAGGTTCACAATAATCGAGGCACGCCCTTTCACCACCGACACCGTGGACCCATCAATCCCCCGATATGAAAACGGCTCGTCACTCATGAAACGCGAGGACCGACTCGAGAGCTGCCGCACCCGCCCCGGATTCGCCACATACTTCAATCGCTCTTCATGCGTCGGCGCCGTCAAAAATGCCGTCAATACCGCCAACGCATCGTCCCGCGTATCATTCACAAACCCATAAAACTCTTCTTGCTGCTTGCCCGAAACTTCCCGCCCCGCTGCTCTTAATCCACCCCCACCTTCCCCCGCACCACCACCCACAGCCTCCACCGACCAGACACTCTCTCCCACTCCCGCTCGTTGCGAGCTATACCACATCCAGCCCACCCCACCCCCAATCACTAACATCGCAAAGACCGAAGCGTAAACCAATCCCCGCCCTTTCTTTTCTCCCCCCTCCCGTTCCACATCCCTACCCTGAGCCTCCCACGGAAGCTCCCGCTTTTGCCGATAGTCCTCTTCCGCCTTCGCCAAAGTTCCCGCCCCCGCTTTCACCCGCACTCGCTTCGCCGGCAAGGCTTCCTCAGGTTTCTTAAATTGAAACGCATTCTCGTCGAATTTCTTCTTCTGAAATGGAACCCGTTCTCGATCACCTTCTAATGGCCGCGAAAACCGATCCCCCGAACCTTCCCCCGCTTTTCGCCCCCTTACCCCAGCACTCCGACGCAGGCGTGACCCATCGACAGTCGTCGCTGCCAGCGATCGGCTCGCGCGTCCCCACCTGGCACTTGCTTCCGCGCCACCACCCCGTCCCTTCGCGGTATCAATCGCCAATTCACAATCCGGACACATAACAACCGCCCCGCGATTCCCCCGCTTCAAACGAAATACGCCCGAACACTCGCCACACCGATACAATTCCCAATCCGATCGCAAGGCCCCGACCCCATTCGGCAACCCACCACCCGCTTCACCGCCGCCCCGCTCTCCGCGCGAACTGTCCCGTCCCCGACGGCTTCCACGGTACGGTTGCTCACTGTCCCCACGAGGCGTCGGCAGCGCGATTCTCCGCTCGACATCAGGCGGTGTCAATTCCGCCGGCACCTCAGTCACCGCAACCCCCGGATCGTAAACCTCCTGCAGATACGGTATCCCGTCCTCCGTCACATACAGCTCGTAACCTGGCGGGACTTGGTCCGCTGCCACTTCGTATGTATTTCCCGTCTGCGGATCGACATACTGCAACGTCTCCCCATAGGCGCCAGCTTCCACGATCGGCTCCGGAGCTTCCACAGAACCCACATCCCCCTCAACAAAGTATTCCTGAGTTGCCGTCTCCACATATTCCACCCCCTCCTCACGCTGATCCTCCTCCGGAATAACCACCGGACTGGCACACAAGGGACAATCCACTTCCCAGCCCGCCCCCTCCTCGTCAATCACAAGTGTCCCGTGACAGTGCGGACATATAAAATGCAGGTCAGACATGGGGTTCGAGATGAGAGGGAAAGCACGGACGCTTCGACGATCAAGAACCGCCCGCACCCGGCCAGAAAGGCACTATACCACAATCCACCCGCGGGGCCGCAAATGAACCCACACGCAACGCCTCTGCCCGCTTAGTCTAACGCCGCATTCCACTTCGCGATCCGATCCTTCTGAGACTCAAACAAATCCTCAGTCCCATCCAGGATTTCAATCGCCGTAATCTGGTCGCCACCGGCAATCGCATCCACTACATCCTGCCCAGAGGTCACTTCACCAAAGACCGTGTGCTTCCCGTCCAGCCACGGCGTCGCCACGTGCGTCACAAAAAACTGACTTCCATTCGTGCCTGGCCCCGCATTCGCCATCGAAAAAATACCCGGCTTCTCATGCTTCAAATGCCCGTGACATTCATCTTCAAACGTATACCCCGGACCTCCCGATCCCGTCCCCGTAGGATCTCCCCCTTGAATCATAAAATCCGGAATCACTCGATGAAACGTCAATCCATCGTAATAACCCCGCCCCGCCAAATTTAAAAAATTCGCCACCGTCACCGGCGTGTCTCCCGCAAACAACGTTCCCTCAATATCACCCTTTTCCGTCTTCAAAATAATCCGAATCGTATCACTCATAGCGCGCACACAAACACATCCCCCCAACCATGGCAAGTCCTGGACAGAATCTCCACACCGACCGCCCGTCCGACCTGCCTCTCCCGTCGCGTTCTCACGAGTCTGCTTTCCACACTCGAAACCGGACGCTCCAAATCCAAGACCCCATCACGCTCCCCAAACCCTATCGTTCCGGCAATTCTCCCCACACATCTTCTACGGTCCACCCACCCTCACGCATCCCTCGAATTGTCACCCCTTCGTCCCGCTTCGCATATCGCTTGCCATCCGGCCCCGTAAGTAATCGATGATGCCGCCACTGCGGCACGGATAAGCCTAACAAAGCCATGAGCAAGCGATGCACGTGTGTCGCTTCAAGCAAATCCTCGCCCCGCGTCACCAGGGTCACCCCCTGTATCGCATCGTCCACCGTCACCGCCAGATGATAGCTCGTGCGCACATCCTTCCTCGCCAAAACAACGTCCCCCAAACGCTCCGGATGAGCTTCTCGCTCTCCTAACTCCAAATCCACCCAAGACAATTCTCCCACCATCCCCATCGCACGCCCCACATCCAGTCGCAACGCATACGCTTCACCTCGACCCATCCGCTCCTCCCGCTCGCCCTTGCTCTTACCACGACAGGTCCCCGGATACAGAAGGCCCTCCGGCCCATGCGGGGCCGCCCCCGCCCGCGCCACCTCGTCCAAAATCTCCCGCCGCGTGCAAAAACAGGGATACAACACTCCCAGCCCCTCCAGCGTCGCCAGCGCCGCCACATAATCCTCCAAATGCGCCGACTGGCGCCGCACCGGCTCCTCCCATTCAAAACCCAACCAATCCAGATCCTCGAAAATTCCACTCTCATATTCCTCCCGACATCGCCCGCGATCAATATCCTCCATGCGCAGCAAAAAACGTCCTCCGCCCTCCCGTGCAGCATCCCGCGCCAGCCCCGCCGAATACACATGTCCCAAATGCAAATCCCCCGTCGGACTCGGCGCGAAACGTGTAACCACACCACCCCCTGCTCCTTTCTCAACCATGGACCTCAAACAACGCCTCGTATGCCGCGGTCACCCCGTCCGTAAAACAGACAAACCAAATCGCCTCCAACTCGCGCTCCTCCACCTCCAGGAATCGCTTCACCTCCCCAACCCCAAGCACCGCAGCCGCTTCCTCAGGAAAATGATACACCCCGCAACTGATCGCCGGAATCGCCACCGTTCGCACACCGTTCACCACAGCGATTTCCAACGACCGCCGATCAGAGGATGTCAACAACTCGGCTTCCCCATTCTCCGCTCCTCGCCATACCGGTCCGACCGGGTGAATGATATGCTTCCCCGCTAAGCAATATCCCCCTGTGATCTTTGCATCCCCCGTTCTACAACCATGAAACCTCCGACACTCCTCCAATAACCCCGGTCCGGCCTTCCGCTGAATCGATCCATCCACTCCTCCGCCTCCTCGCAGTGTTTCCTTCGCTGCATTCACAATCGCATCCACCGACAGCTCCACAATGCTATCCCGCGTCTTCCTCACCTCGCACGTTCCAATTCGAATGATCATTCTGTGAACGATTGGCTTCTAAAGCATATCCAACCGGCATTCCTTCTCCCATTCCCTCTCCTGTAGCGAGAAGCCTAGGATGCAAAGAGGCTCCGACCATGCGGATCCTCTCCAAATCACGAACCTTGCCAAAATTACTTCATCCGCGAATTAAACCCCGTATCGCCGCCATTCGCAACGCCGCATGCACCCGTACATCCACCATCGCTCCCTCCACCTCACGCGCCGCAAACCACTCGTCCAGTACCGCCACACCCACCACATGCACCACGATTTCTTCCTGCCCGATTCCACCCCCCTCCGCAACCCGCTTCACCCCAGTCGCCGCATACAAATTCAAAATCTCCTTCGTAATCCCCGCCGAACTCGGCCCCCGTCCCAAATGCACCAGCTCCCCCACTTCATAACCCGCTTCTTCCAATAACTCGCGCCGCACCGCTGCCTCCGGCGCTTCCCCACGATGCTCCTCGGAGTCTCCCACCATCCCCGCCGGCATCTCGATCACCCGAGAGCGCACCGGATGCCGATATTGCTCAACCAAGACCACCTCGCCCGCATCCGTTAGCGGTAAAACCGATACCGTCCCTTCCGCAAAACTCTGCACGACACACTCCCATCCCCCTTCCGAGACCAAGGTCAAAAACCGCCCTTCTCCTAAAACTTCCACAATATCATCACGCAAAGGTAATCGCCTTTCCTAACTTTTACATTTTTGATCTGCCCATGGGCGACCAACCTTCCAATATCGGCCCCGGCAAGCAGCTAAATAAGATCCACTATCGATCCATAATCGGAATCAAACAATCGTCGATAGGTTCGCGTCGCCAACCCATCTGTCATGGACGCCAATTGATCGCACACCAGTCGCGCTTTCCCCGACTCACCCTCCGCCGCCGCAATTTCCGCCTCCCGGGCCGCCGGCAATAGATTCCACCCCCGCCCTTTCCCGTCCACATAATTCTCCCAATACACCTCAAATAATCGCGTCAACAACAGGTCCGCCTTGTGATCTAACTGCTGCAACTGCGGCGACCGAAAAACCAATTCAAAGGCAATCCGCTTATACAACGCCGACTCCTTCTCCACCTCATCTTCCACCACTAATCGATAGCCATACCGATTCGTTGTCGCACTCATGAAATTCTCCGCCTTTTCGAGACGACATCCCGCAATAAAATCCCCGATCTTCTTCCCCAAACTCGCCTCCACTTTCCCCTCCCGAATCGCCCCCAACAAATACTCGAGATGCCCACTCTCTTCCCCATCCAAATCCCGCTCCGACCCCCATCGCTCCAGCTTCTCCAAAGTCAAAAACCCCGCCTGAATGCCGTCGGCGACATCGTTTATCGAATACGCCGTGTCGTCCGACCAATCCATCACTTGGCACTCCACGGAACGAAAGCTGTT
This sequence comes from Verrucomicrobiota bacterium, assembly GCA_039182965.1. Taxonomy (GTDB): domain Bacteria; phylum Verrucomicrobiota; class Verrucomicrobiia; order Verrucomicrobiales; family DEV007; genus JBCDBW01. The sequence goes on along the minus strand of JBCDBW010000013.1, from coordinate 4,519 downwards.
CCTCTCCTTCCCCGCCACCAATTCCTCCGCATACCCCGACCCATCGAAAACAAAATCCAACTCCCCCGCCTGATCCCCATACAAAAAATGATGCTTCGCCTCCGGAGTTTCCGGAAAAAGCGTCTTATACTTCAACACTCCGTCCAACAACGCCCGCGTCGGATCCATTCCCCTCCCCTGCGCCGAGTAAATCGTCCGCGTCAACATCCGTAAGGTCTGCGCGTTCCCCTCAAACCCTCCATACGCCTTCATCAATCGATGCAAGGTCCGCTCCCCCGTATGCCCAAAAGGAGGATGCCCGATGTCATGCGCCAAGCACCCCGCTTCCACCAAATCCGCATCAATATAAAAACCATCCCCCAATAACTCACTCTTCGCGCGCAAGGATGCACAAATGGAACGCCCGATCTGCGCCACTTCAATCGAATGCGTTAAACGCGTCCGGTAGAAGTCATACTCACCGGACCAAAATACCTGGGTCTTGCTCTGCAAGCGCCGAAACGCCGAGGTATGAATGATGCGGTCCCGGTTGACTTGGAAGGGCGTCCGATACTCGTCCGTCCGTTTCCCAACACCTCCACGACTCGCCCAGTCAAACTCGTTGTAAAAGGTATTCTCGCCCATTCCCACTTCACCGCTGCGCCGCATATTTGCTCTCAATCGCTAAGCCCCAGCCCAGGATATCCTCCATTACTACCCTCGGCGCATCCCCATACCGCCCGTCGCGCACCCACCCCAAACGTACCGTCGCCATCCGGCTTTCCCCCCACGGCAACGCCTCCCGCATCGTCGCCGTATCAGTTGCTTCAGGCGCCATATAAATCGTCCCCGAAAACGGATTCTTAAACGGCGACGCCAATGTCACCGCCAACGGCTCCTCCTCACCCTCTGGAACCGTCCCCAGAAAACTCGAACGCCGCATCATCACCCGCAGCTCACGCGCCTCACTCATTGGACGGGTGAATAGCGCCTGCAGCGGCTGCGTATTGATCTGCCGATACCAATCCCAATCCACCTTGAACCCGCGCTCCTCATTCCCGATGACATACGATAAGACATAAGTCGGCTTGCCCGTCTCCCAAATGTGCATGGCCGCGACCCACAAGCCAGTTTCCTCATCCAGCATGGCATCGCCCACAGTTACTAATCCACGAAACGATCGCTCGTCATGGTCCTGATAAAATGCTTCTAAAGACGATCCCGCCTGCTCGACACCTAACACATATTCTTGCCTTTCTTCCCAACCGTCCGCATCCAGAAATCGCTCCATCACCCGCTTCGATAGCGCCAACACTTTCTCTTTCTCTGTCAAATTCGACAAATCAAGCTCCGCGTTCTCAGCCTCAGACGACCCGGCCGTTTCTTCCAATTCCGCCTTCTTCTCCCTTCCCTCCTCCGCCTCCACCTCACCACCAGGCATCTCAGCGGCATCAACCAATCCTCCCCGACCCACCTCCTGCCCCTCGTCCACAACCGCAACTCTCTCCGGCACTGCCGAAGCAGCATCCTCAAATTCGTTCACGGCCTGCCCCGCCTCTAAACTCTTCACCAACGCGGCACCGTCTACCAACTTTGCCACCTCAGCCCCGGGCACCGCGACGCTCCCCTCCGCATGCCCTCCCGGCTCATCGACCATCTCCCCTGCGGAGACATCCCCATCCACCACACTCTCGTCCCCCTTCCCCCTTTCCAAGCTCGCCCGCAATGATTCCACCCACTCCGCCACCGGCGGTCTCGAACTCAACCACCACACACCCACACATCCCAAGAACACCGAGAACAAGATCAAGACCCGCGGCCTCGCCGGCGGCCGACGCGGTTTCTCCGCCGGCGTCAGCTCGAGAATCTTCGCCATCTGATTTCCTTTTGACGGGCTGCCGTCGCCTTGAGAAAACTCACCCGCGTCCCCATCCGCATCTGCCCCTTCTTGCCGGTCCAATACCTCGCGCTCGTGCCCGGTTTCCATTGCCCCGTCGCCGCCCTGCGCTCCACCCCCCTCAAGCAACTCAGCTTCGCCTGCCGTTTCGTCCCTCTGCTCATCACCCGCTTTGCCCGTCGCCTCGCCATCTGCTTCGACTTCCCCACCCCCTGTCGCCCGTCCCGGCTCCTCTCCCTTCGCTCCATCCTCTACCCCATCATCCCCAACGCGCCTCTGCGGTCTTACCCCAAACACCAAGGGCTCTCCCGCCTCGTCCTCCACTTTCCCCCCAAAATCCACCGGATCAACCCCTCCCGGCCGCGCCGGTACGATGCCCGCCGACAGATCGTCTTCATCCTCCAATCCAGGAGGTAATGCCCACTTCCCCGATCCCATACGGCCCGATGCTTCCCCCTGATCCCCCTCCCACAAAACTCCGTCTTCCGGCTCCAAATCTTCTTCCGAAGACAAAGCCGCGCCGCTTGGACGATTCGTCATTGGCACGATGGGTCGCCCGTCCGATCCCATCTCCGACGATTCCTTGACCGGTCGCAAAGTCTCAATAACCAATTCAGTCTCCCCTCCCTCCACCTCACGCTCCACCGCCACAATCCCCGCCTGACATTCGGGACAGGCTCCACTTACCCCGATCATTCCCTCATTCACATTTAAGAAGTGCATGCAAACCGGACAGGCCGCCAGTAAACGACCGTCTTCGGTCCGTCGCACCCGCGAGACCGGTATCAATTCGTCGTCGGGCAAAACCGCCGGCGATTCCCCAGACTCAGAGACCGCCATGCCGTCCTCTTCCCGTTCGCCCAAGTTTGAACAACCGTCTCCGGACAACCCAGACGCCTCTCGCTCCCCATCCGGCGGCGACACCGGAACCTCCACTTCCTCCACTCTGTTTGCTTCCTTCGCCTCCTCCTCTTCCTCCATCTCCTCTATTTTCTCCACCTCCTCCGCCTTCGACTGAACTCCGTCTCCATCGCCCTCGCTCATCTCCGTCCTTTGCTCCCGCTCCGCTTCAATCGCTTCCAGTTGCTCCCAGACAGTCCGTGACACCACCGCATCGACCCCCGCGTCATCCCCATCCCCATCCACTTCCTCAGTCTCTTCCTCATCCTCCCCGTCCTCTAAGGCCTCCATTTCCCACTCGTCCTCCGTTTCCACGTCTCCCGATCGGTCCTCCCTCCCATCGTCCGTTTCACCCGTCACCTCTCCCACCAAAGACGATTCTTCACACCCTACGTCCTCGCCCTCCATCGATCGTTCCAACCCGTCCTCCAGAAACAATTCTTCCGCTTCTCCAACCACTCCCTCACCCCCAGTCAAATCAATCAGACCCATCTCCCCGGGAATCACTTCCGGCCATGCTTCCCCTTCCATCTCCAATTCCAAAATACCTACTCCCCCCCCCTCGGCAGCCTCTCCCTGCTCTTCCATCCCAACCTCAGCCCATGGGCCACCACCCAAATTCAATTGCACAAAATCATGCACCGCACCCCCGCCAAATCCTAGCAAACACAAAAATTTTGATCGTAGCGGCACTCCACCGCTTCCGGCTCCTCCATCACCAAAAATCTCATCCAAGGTATACCCGCCCCCATCTGGCGACGCCCCACCCTCTCTGGAAGTATCGTTCTCCATCATTTGTTCGCCCAAAAAACCCCACCAGCCCCGATCTCCCCAAAACAAGGGTCCCAAGGTTCTTTTTGAGTCCTAAATTCTAATTTTTCTTAAACGATTCTCGGGTTTGCGACAAGTATTATCCAGAGCCCTTTACTTCGCCTTGGATCAACCGCCCTTTTCCTCTACCATCCCCCCATTTTAAAGGACCTTTCCCCACTTTCGCCATGATCCCAGCCCGCCTCCCACTCACTCTCGCCCTCGCCCTCCTGCTCGCCCCCGACCCCTTGGGCGCCTTCTCCAAACGCCGCGCCAGTGCCCAAGCCACCGCCAATGCAGGCATCAAATTATCCGCCGCCCAAGCCAAAACCATCGGCCAAAAAATCTGGCAAAATGAGTGTGGCGGCACCATCGAAGGCCTCACTTCCTGGAACGCCGGCGAGAATTTCGCCTCCCTCGGCATCGGACACTTCATCTGGTATCACAACCAATACCGCGGACCCTTCGATGAATCCTTCCCGAAGCTCATCGCCTATATGAAACAACGCCGCGTCAAAATGCCCGCCTGGCTCGCCAATGCCCGCACCTGCCCCTGGACCTCGCGCTCCCAATTTCTCGCCGCCCAAAATTCACCCCAAATGCGGGAACTCCGCTCCTTTCTCGCCGATACCGTTCCCGTCCAAACCGACTTCATCGTCCGGCGCCTCGAACAAGCCCTCCCAAAAATGCTCAATGAAGTCGCGTCCCCTCAGGAAAAAAATCTCGTTCGCGGTCGCTTCTACGCCGTCGCCGAAACCACCAACGGCGTCTACGCCCTCATCGATTACGTCAATTTCAAAGGCGAAGGCACGAAGCCAACCGAACGATACAAAGGCCAGGGTTGGGGCCTTCTCCAAGTCCTCGAAAATATGAAAGGCACCCCACGCGGGCAGGACGCGGCCAAAGAATTCAGCGAGTCTGCCAAACGAACGC